>DASSMI010000151.1:0-10792 GCA_035688935.1 Candidatus Limnocylindrales bacterium
CGCCTACCTGTCCGCCCTCGGATCCGGCGATTGCGCGGCGGGACGGACGTTCGCCGAGCCGACGTTCCGGCGCGGCAACGGCGACCTGTGCGGCGCCGTCCGCGTCTCGGCCATCGAGGTGGATTGGGATCCCGCCCGATCCGCGGACGAACGGGTGTACGCGACGACCCTGACGACCTCGGGCAGTGACGACGGCTCGATCACCGCAGGGACGACGACCTGGTTCTTCGACCTGAGGCGACAGCCCGACGGAACCTGGCGTCTTGCCGGCGGCGGAAGCGGGCCATAGATCGCGCGGCACCTCGTCATCGCGTCGTCACCGCCGATCGCGACAATGGCGCCATGACGATCGACAAGACGAAAAGTCTGGCCACCACCGAGGCGGAGTTCCGCGCGAAGCTCAGTCCGCTCCAGTACCACGTCCTCCGGGAGAAGGGGACCGAGCGCGCGTTCACCGGCGATCTCTGGGACGAGCATCGCGTCGGGCGCTACCTGTGCGCCGGCTGCGGGACCGAGCTCTTCGGCTCGGATGCGAAGTTCGATTCCGGCACCGGCTGGCCGAGCTTCCATTCCCCGGCGTCCCAGGACGCCATCGCGACCGAGGTCGACCGGTCGATGTGGATGACCCGGATCGAGGCGAACTGCTCGGTCTGCGGCGGCCACCTCGGTCACGTCTTCGACGATGGCCCCCGGCCCACCGGCCTGCGCTACTGCATCAACTCCGCGTCCCTGGCCTTCGAGCCGGAGGAGTAGCCGGCGCGGGACGCGGATTCCTGCCGCGTCCCGACCATCGCCTCTGCGATCCTCGTGCGATGCATGAGGTGACCCGATGACCCGCTCGATCCTCGCCGACGCGTTCGACCATCACGTCTGGGCCTCGATCCGGCTCCTCGACGCCCTGGCGCCGTTGAGCGCGGACCAGCTCGCCACGAACGTCCCCGGGACATACGGTTCGATCCTCGACACCGCACGCCACCTCGTCGGCGCCGATCGCTGGTACCTGTTCACCCTGTCGCGGGGCGCGGTCGACGAGATCGTCGAAGGGGAGATGGACATCGCCCAGCTGCGCGCGGCGATGGAGCCGAGCGCGGCCTCCTGGACCTCGCTCCTCGCGGCGGACCCGGACCCCGACGAGGACTTCGTCCTCACCCGCGACGACGGCACCGAGAGCCACGCGACCTGGGGCGTCCGGCTCGCGCAGGCGGTCCACCACGGGACCGACCACCGGAGTCAGATCGCGACGGCGCTCACGACGCTCGGCATCACGCCGCCCGAGATGGACGTGTGGGACTGGGCGCTGACGGTCGGGAAGCACGCGTTGACCGAGCCCGCGACCGCCGGCTGAGTCGCTCTCGCGACTCGGATCGCTGCCTGCCCAGCGTGGCGCTGCGTGTCTGGACACAGCGCGGGGCACGGAACGACCGGATCCGAGTCGCGCCGGCGACTCGCCGGGCGGCGCTAGTAGCGCCGCCCGCGCTGCCGGACGAGATCGAACGTGGCCGTGTCGGCGATCGCCATGACCGCCATCGTCCCGGCCTGGACGGGGTCGCTCACGACCAGGTCCACGTGCTCGGTGATCGAGCCGACCATGTTCAGGGCGATGATCGGCACGCCGACCGCGCGCAGCTCATCGGCCGCCTTCGAGATGTCTCCGCCCATGATCGATCCGGCGAGCACGAGCAGCCGTGCCCGTGGCAGGTCGGCGACGGCCCGGACCGCGGCCGCGATGTTCGCCTCGCCGACGAGCGGGATCGTGTCGACCGAGATCCGCTCGCCGCGGAGGTTGTGGCGGTCGGCCTCCGACACGGCACCGAGGGCCACCTGGGCGACCTGGGCGCCGCCGCCCACGACGATGACGCGTTTGCCGAAGATCGAGCCGAGCGCGCGTGTCCGGCGGATCGCCTGGACCTCCGGGATCCCCTCGAGCGCATCGAGCAGCTCCTCGGCCGTCAGCCCGTCGACCTCGAGCTCGACCTCCGTCTGCGGCGGGTCGGTGTCCAGTGTCCGGATCGTCGCGATCGTCCGGAGCCGGCCGCCTCGGTCGGCGATCCGCTCGACGACCGCGGTGACGGCCTCGGGCCCCTCGAGCAGGTCGACGCGGGCGGCTGCGGCGGTGGAATCCGGCAGCGAATTGCGAGGCACGGAGCGAAGACGCCGACGCGGACCGGCGGTCAGCGGCTGACGATGTCGGCGATCGACATCCGGCCCGGGTCGGTCGCGGAATCGGCGTCGTGCGCCTGGTACCGGATCCCGGCCGCGTCGAACGCCGCGCGGGTCGCGTCGGCGTCGCTCGTCTCGAGCATCAGCTCGCCATCGGTGTCCTCGGCGATCCCGACGATCCCGGCGATGTTCACGCCGCGATCGGCGAGGGCCGTCGCCATCCGGGCGAGCGCACCCGGCTTGTCGTCGAGCTTGACCGTGAACCAGACCGACACGCCGGCACCTCCTGTGGCCGCGATGGTACGCAGAATCGTCGAGTCGAGGCACGCACAGGGAGGCACGACCGATGGAAACGGTGACCGTGGTCCTCAACATCCGGAACGAGGACGTCGAGGCCTTCGAAGCGGGATTCCGGGAGCACGAGGTGCCGGTCTGGGAGGACCTCCGGGGCCGGGGCCTGATCGAGCGGGCCACCCTGAGCCGGATGGACATCTCGTCGCGGCCGGTGGAGGGCGCGACGCAGTACCTGATCGCCGTGATCTTCACGAGCGGCGAAGGCCACCACGTCCACGATTCGCACCCGGGGTTCGAGGCCTGGAACGCGCTCGCCGATCGATTCCAGGTCGGCCAGCCGCTCGCGTTCGGCGGCGAGACGGTCGTCCAGCTCGGCGGCTGAGGTCAGGGGATCGGCTTACGATCCGCGGATGCCTGCCCCGCCCACGCCGAGCGTCCAGATCTTCGGTCACGACCGCGACCAGGGAACGCGCGCCGCGGTCCGGTTCTTCAAGGAGCGCCGGTTCACCATCCACCAGGTCGACCTGACGCGGAAACCGATCGCCGGCGGCGAGCTGGCGCGGTTCGTCCAGCGACTCGGCGCGCGGGCGCTCCTCGACGAGACGTCGAAGGCGTACCGCGACGCCGGCCTCGGCTACATGCGGCTCGACGACGCCGAGATCGCGGAGCGGCTGCTCGCGACGCCGGCCCTGCTCAAGCTGCCCCTCGTCCGCTTCGGCAACGAGGTTGCCGCCGGCCGCGACGAGCCCACGTGGAAGGCGTGGCTCAAGCCCGGCGGGTCCTGATCTCGAGCCAGCCGACCACGAGGCCCGCCGCGAGCACGGCGGCGCCGATCCAGGCCCAGCGCACGTCGCCGACCATGAAGCTCGATCCCTTCAGGACGCCGCTGCCCTGGCCGATCCAGACGAGCCCGGCTGCGATGAGGATGAAGGCGACGATGGCCCGAGTTCGATGCATCACACCTCCGGCGAATGCGATCCTGTTCTCGATGACGGAACGAAACGAGCGCCCATCCGGTTCGCCGGAGCCCGACACGACGCAACCGACGCCCGAAGCCGACAGCGGCCAGGGCGCGGGTCCGCCGAAGGGCGGCCCCGGCGATGCGTCGGGCGGGGCCCCCGTGCGGCGGTCCGGCCGGATCATCATGCGGGGCGATGCGGCGGAGCGGATCGGGAAGCCGGGCGCGACCGAGGACGAGAAGCTCCTGGAGCGCCGCCCGGCGGCCGAGGGCCGGCCCGACTTCGTCGACAGCGACCCGTGGCGGGCGCTGCGCATTCTCAGTGAGTTCGTCGAGGGCTTCGACGCGCTCGCGGCGGTCGGTCCGGCGGTGACGATCTTCGGCTCGGCGCGGACGGCCGAGGGCGCGCCCGAGTACGAGCTGGCGCGCGCGATCGCCCGCAAGCTCGCCGAGCGCGGGTTCGCGATCATCACCGGCGGCGGGCCCGGGATCATGGAGGCGGCGAACCGGGGCTGTCGCGAGGGCGGTGGGCTCTCGATCGGCTGCAACATCGAGCTGCCCCACGAACAGGGCCTCAACGCCTACGTCGACCTGGGCGTGGAGTTCAAGTACTTCTTCGCTCGCAAGACGATGTTCGTGAAGTACGCCGACGCGTTCGTGATCATGCCCGGCGGCTTCGGGACGCTCGACGAGCTGTTCGAGGCGCTCACGCTCATCCAGACCGGCAAGATCCGCGACTTCCCGGTCGTCCTCGTCGGCACGGCGTACTGGCAGGGCATGATCGATTGGATGCGGGCGACCCAGCTGAAGGCCGGGGCGGTGACGCAGGCCGAAATCGACCTCCTGAAGCTCAGCGACGATCCCGACGAGGTCTGCTCGATCATCGCGGCGTACGTCGCCGCCGCCCACCCCGAGGACGTCGCGATCCAGGACGAGATCCGCTAGGTCCCGGGCTGGTTCGGCACGCCGACCTCGATCCGGCCCTCGACCAGCCGGACCGGGTAATAGCGGAACCGACGGACCCGGGTCAGGCGACGCGCCTCGGCCTTCTTGCCGGGCGGGTCCACCTTGGGCTCCTTGCCGGCCGGCGACCAGGTGGGGTGGTACTCGCCCAACGGATCGAGGCCGCCGGTCGTCGGCATCTGGACGACGTCCCCGGAGCAGAGGTCGAACCGACCCTCGTGGAGGGGGCAGGCGACGACGCAGCCATCCAGCTCGCCGATCGACAGGGGCGCCGACATGTGCGGACACCGATCGTCGACCGCGACGATCCCGGCCGGGGTATGGGCGACGAGGACGTCGAGCTCGCCGTGGGTGACCCGGCGCATCGATCCCTCGGGGAGGTCGCCAACCGTGCCCGCGTCGACGAACGCGGCAGCGTCGCCGGCCGTCCCGGGCGCCAAGAGCTCGGCCGGGAAGGCTGCCGGGATCGGGAAGGTCGGATGCTCGAGCGTCATGGGCGTCGATGGTAGCGCCGGAAGGGGAAACGACCCCGGCGGGCCGAGGCCCGCCGGGGTCGAGAGGAGGAGCGAGGAGGAGGGACGGTCGGTCAATCGGCCGCCGGAACGGCGCCCTTGGGACCCGCTGCCGCCTTGGCAGCGGCCTCGGCCGCCTCGGACGTGTGCTGCCGGAGCGTGAGCTCCTCCATCATCGCCGCCGCGAGTGCCGCCAGGACCGCCGCGCCGACACCGATCCAGAACGTCTGGGCCACCGCGAGGCTGAAGGCATCGTGGATGCCCGCGACGATGTTCTTGATGAACGGCTCGATCTGCGCCGCGAGCGGTCCGGCGTTCGCGAGGATCGTCTGGCCGAGGTCACCCGTGCCGGTCAACTGGTTCAGGTCGACCTGGCCGGACGCGACGCCCTGCCGGAACCCGTCCACGAGCGGTCCGGGCACGCCGGCCGTCGTCATCGACGGGATGATCTGGTTCGAGAACGCCGTTCCGAAGACGGTGCCCACGATCGCGAGCGCGACGGTGCCGCCGATCTGCCGGAAGAACGTCAGGTTCGAGGTCGCGACGCCGAGCATATTGAACGGCACCGCGTTCTGGACGACGAGCGTGAAGACCGCGAACGTCGGGCCGACGCCGAGGCCGGCGATGAACATCCACAGCCACACGACCGGGATGGGCGTGTCGGCCCGGAGCTGGGACATCAGCGCCATCCCGATGGCGAGCAGGACGATCGCGCCGACGAGCAGCCACTTGTAGCGACCCGTCCGGGCGACCGCGAGGCCGGACCCGATCGAGCTGCCGATCAGGCCGACGACGAGCGGCAGGGCGGCGAGCCCCGAGTTCGTCGGGCTGAAGTTCTGGACGATCTGGAACCAGCGCGGCAGGAAGATGATCGCGCCGAAGAACGCGAATGCCGCGAAGAACGTGGCGACCATCGAGGCGGCGTACGTCCGGTTCCGGAACAGGTTGAGCGGAACGATCGGCTCCTTCGCCCGGGACTCGGCCCAGAAGAAGGCGAGGTAGCCCACGAGACCGGCGAGGATCAGCCCACCGACCTGCCACGAGGTCCAGTCGTAGGCCCGGTGCGTCGCCGGATCCGTGAACGCCTTGTAGGTCAGGCCGATCAGGAGGGCGCTCGTCGCGATCGTGAAGATGATCCCGCCGAGGACGTCGAAGTTGCGGCTGGCCCGCGGGTTCTTCACGGTCGGCAGGAGCCGGAAGATGAAGAACAGCGACACGATCCCGACCGGGATGTTCACGTAGAAGATCCAGTGCCAGCTGACGTTCTCGGTCAGCCAGCCGCCGATGAGCGGACCGGCGACGAACGCGATCCCGAACACCGCACCGAACAGGCCTTGGTACTTGCCGCGCTCGGCCGGGCTGAACAGGTCGCCGATGATCGCCAGCGCGATCGGGAACAGGGCGCCTGCGCCGATGCCCTGCAGGCCGCGGAACAGGATCAGCTGGGTCATGTCCTGGGACAGCCCGGACAACGCCGAACCGACCAGGAACACGACGATGCCGGCGACGAACAGCGGCTTCCGGCCGTAGAGGTCGGAGAGCTTGCCCCAGAACGGGACGCTGATCGTGCTCGTCAGCAGGTAGCTGATGACGACCCAGTTGTAGACGTCGTTGCCGTTGAGCTGGGTCACGACGGTCGGGAGCGCCGGGCCGACGATCGTCTGATCGAGGGCACCGAGGAACAGGCCGAGCATGACGGCGAAGAGGATCTCGAGCTTCGCCCGGATCGGGAGGCCGAGCGCCGGATCGTCCTCGAGGGACGGCGTCCAGTCGCCGCGCTCAGCGGGTAGTGCTTCCATCAATTCTCCTCACTCCGAAGAGGGCGGGCGCCCGGGTCCGAGGGGGCCGGGCTCAGTGGGGGTGGACGTGCGCGTCCAGGTGGTCGGTCCCGATCTCCTCGACGACGGCGCCCTGCAGGTCGCCGAGCGCCGTGAGGACGCGGGTGAGCTGGTCCGGCCGGAGCCGGCCGAGGATCGCGCGCATCCGATCCTGCTTGAGCGCCTCGATCTCGTCGCGGATCCGGGCGCCCTCGGCGGACGCCCGGACGAGCACGACCCGGCGATCGTCAGCGACGCGCACGCGCTCGACGAGCCCGCGCTCCTCCATCCGATCGACCAACCCGGTCGCGTTGCTGAGCGAGACGTCGAGCATCTCGGCGAGCTTGCTCATCGCCAGGTCGCCGTGATGCTCGAGCACCCACAGGATGTGCAGGTGCGTCATGCTGACCCCGGCCTTGACCATCCGGCCGGTGCCCGCACAGCGCAGGCTGCCGATCATCCGGTGGAGCTCGGTGACGATCGAATCGACCAGCGCGTCGGTCGTCGCGGGCTCGCCCGGAGGCGCGGTCGCCGGCGTGGGCTGGGCATCGATCGTTCGCATGACATGAATAATCTAGGCATCGTGGATCATCATGTCAAGGACGATGATTCGGTCGACCATGAACGTTTCGATTCCACGTGGTAACCGCTTCGGAGGTGACGGGTGCGCTTCGCACTGATGATCGAGCCCCAGCAGGGCCTGAGCTACGCCGATCAGCTGGCGATCGTCCAGCGCGCCGAGGCGGTGGGCTTCGAGTCGTTCTTCCGCTCGGACCACTACCAGAGCTTCCCGGGACCGGCCGGCGAGCCGACGACCGACGCGTGGGCCGTCCTGGCCGGGCTCGCCCGCGAGACCTCCACGATCACGCTCGGCACGCTCGTCTCGCCCGTGACCTTCCGCCACGCGGGGAACCTCGCGAAGGTGATCACGACCGTCGACGAGATGAGCGGCGGCCGCGTCGAGTTCGGGTTGGGCGCCGGCTGGAACGATGAGGAGCATGCCCAGCTCGGGCTGCCGTTCCCCGAGATCGGGGAGCGGGGCGACATCCTCGAGGAGCAGCTCGAGGTTCTCCGCGGCCTGTGGGGCGAGCCGGACGGCTGGTCCTTCACCGGGCGACACGTCCGCATCGAGGCTGCCCGGTTCCATCCGAAGCCCGTCGCGCGGGCCGGCCGCCCGACGGGCCCGAACGGCGCGGCACGACCGCGGATCCTCACGGGGAGCAGCGGCTCGCCGCGAGCGATGCGGATCGCGGCCCGGTTCGCGGATGAGTTCAACCTGTCCTCGGCGTCGCCCGACAAGGCGCGCGAGTGGTACGGCAAGCTCGACGAGGCGTGCATGGCGATCGGGCGGGATCCGGCGTCGATCGGCCGATCGGTCATGGCCGGCGTGCTGATCGGGCGCGACGATGCCGAGGTCACGCGGCGGAAGGCCGAGCTGCTCGCCGCGTTCGCGGAGGAGTCGGGCGGCGACGAGTGGTTCGACGCGCGGGAGCCGCGCTGGATCCTCGGAACGCCGGATCAGGCTCGGGCGATGGTCCGCCGGTTCGAGGAGGCGGGTGCCCAGCGGATCATGCTCCAGGACTTCCTGCCGCGGGATCTCGAGATGATCGGCCAGATGGCGGAGTTCCTCTTCGGCTGACGTGCGCGCGGGCGGGTGACGCGTCCGATTTCGGCGCCTGCCTCCTCAGCTCGTGGCGGCCTCCGCGGCCTCGCGATAGATCGGGTCGTCGCGCCGGATCAGGTCCGGGTTCGTGCCGCGGGCACGGGCGATCCGCTCCGTCAGGAGCTGGAGGGCCGTCGCGCTGCCGATGAGCGCGGCGACCGGCGCCGGCATGTCCGGTGCCTCCGCCACGATCAGCCGGCCGGCCGGCGTCAGCTCCGCGGGGAGTGCCGAATCGACGTCCCGTGCCAGGATCGCCGCGGCCTGGATTCCCACGACCCGGGCCGCGGCGAGCGCCTGCCGGGCCCGTGCGATGCGCGCTTCGCGGCCCGCCCGGTCGGTGAGGATCAGGACGAGCCCCGTCGAGCGATCCATGGCCGGCAGATGACCGTGGAGGAACGTCTCGAGGTCGCGCATGGTCGTCGGGATCCAGGCGGCCTCCTCGACCTTGAGCGCGAGCTCTCGGGCCGCCGGCCGATCCGCGCCGGAGGCGATCGTGACGATCGTCGCGCACGACGCGAGGGCGGCCGCGATCGCCTCCGCGCCCGCCTCGTCACGGGCGCCGGACGCCACGAGCTCGCGGACCTCGACCGGGTCGAGCTCGGCGCCCGACAGCTCGCCGCCGATCGCGGCCGCGGCGACGACCGGCGACAGGTAGCCGACCGTGTGGCACCAGCCGTGGTCCATCTCGACCGTCTCGACGATCAGGTCCTCGTCCGCGGCGTCGCCGGCCGGTGACTCGTCGCTGCCGGTGATCAGCCCGACCCGCGCGCCCGCGTCTCCGGCCGCGTCCATCGCGGCGATCGTCGCGGTCGTGCCACCCTCGTGCGAGATCCCGATGACGAGCCCGCCCGTCGGCGGGTCCTGGGCAAGCTCGAACGCCTGCGCCGAGAGGATCCCGGCCGGCCCCGCCGGCAGCCCGGCCGCGCGCATCGCATCCCGCAGGATCTCGACCGCCGCCATCGCTCCGTGCTCGCTCGTGCCGCAGCCGGTGATCACGATCGGCGCGCCGCTCGAGGCGGCCTGACCGATGGCCCCGGCGAGCCGCCCGGCGCCCGACTCCGGATCGGCCAGCCGGTCGAGGAGCCGCTCGGCAAGGAAGGGCTCCGCGGCGATCATGTCGGTCATGTGGAACGGTGGCCGCGACCGGACTGAAGGGGTCGGGAGCTCGGCCCACGGCGAAGGTGCGGCGGCGAGCGGCTCGCGCGGATCGAATGTCGTCATCCGGCGAGGATAGGCGGGGCCGGGTCGCTGCAAGGCGGAGTTGCGCGGAACGGCGGACGATGGCGTCGAACACGAACGAGTGAACGCCGAGGTGACACGTGCAGGTCGGTCTGCTGATCCCGCAGGGCTGGAAGGGCGAGTACGACGGCTGGGACCCCGCCGACGCCTGGCGACGGACGACCGAGCTCGTCCAGCACGCCGAGGAGCTCGGCTTCGAGTCGGCCTGGGTGTTCGACCACTTCACGACGGTCCCCGAGCCGACGGACGAGATCACGTTCGAGTCGTTCACGACGCTGACGGCGTTCGCCGGCCTGACCCGCCGGGTCCGGCTCGGTCACATGGTCGTCTGCACCGGCTTCCGGAACCCGGCCCTCACGGCGAAGCTCGCCTCGACGATCGACGTCGTCAGCGGCGGCCGGTTCGAGCTCGGGATCGGCGCGGGCTGGAAGGAGGACGAGTGGATCGCGTACGGCTACGGCTTCCCGTCGACCAAGGAACGGCTTGCGCGATTCGGCGACGACCTCGAGGTGATCTCCCGGATGCTCCGCCCGGGACGGGCGACCTACGCCGGCCCGTACGCCCGGGTCGAGGGGGCGATCAACGAGCCGAAGGGCATCCAGGAGCACATCCCGATCATCGTCGGCGGCAACGGCCCCAACGTGACGATGCGCCTGGCGGCCCGGTTCGCGGACGAGCTGAACCTCGTCTTCCGTCCGCTCGACGAGATCCCCGGTCTGATGGCGACGGCCCGCCAACGCTGCGAGGAGATCGACCGCGATCCGGCGACCCTCCGGCTGTCGATGTACATCGCCGATCCCGAGGTCAAGGAGCCCGGCCAGCGGCGCGTCGACACGATCGGCCGGCTCGCCGAGATGGGTCTCGACCGCCTCGTGGCGTTCCCGACGCGCTACGGCGCGACGGCCGAGGTCCAGGCGGCCTTCGCCGACGACGTCCGCGCGGCCGGGATCGAGCTCGGGACGGGCGCCGTCAGCGCTTCAGCCTGACCTCCTCGAGGCTGCCGATCCGGCCGACCCGATCGAGCGGCCCGTAGCGGAACCACGCTCGGCCCACGAGGAGCTCGACCGGCACGGGTCCGTAGCGACGCGAGTCGACCGGCTCGCCGAACCCGCGCGAGATCAGCTCCGCGGTCGACGCGTCGGACAGGAGCCAGGCCTCGTCCGGCCCGAGAACCAGGTGGCCGGCG
>DASSMI010000152.1:0-5045 GCA_035688935.1 Candidatus Limnocylindrales bacterium
GCGGAGACCGTCGATGCGCGCATCGCTGACGGTGCGGATGTCGTCGCTGGACCGGGCCGCGTCCATTCGCCCCGGAGTATACGGGCCGCTCATCAGCACACGACGCGATATGCCCGGACGTCGGCGACCGCGCGAGCGTCATCCGGGTCGGGCGGGGTGGGCAGGTCGACGGGCTCGAAGCAGTCCCACCCCAGCGCCCGGGAGGCCACCGCTGCCGGGAACGGGTGGTCGGCGCTGACCACGACGACATATCCGGCACCCAGGCGATGACCGAGGTCCACGACGCTGATGGGCGGCTCGTGCGGCAATGCGATCCCCGAGGCATCGGTGACGTAGGGCAGCCAGATCGGGTAGTCGGTGATGACCCGAGGGGCCGGGAACCGGGATGCCGGGCGATCGTCGATGGCGATCGCGACCTGGAGCTGTCGGTGCAGGACCGCGAACGTCCTCGCCGTGCCGACCGACCCGTCCCCGAACGTCGGCAGGAGGAGCGCCGAGAAGAGGGACGCGCCCGACATCGTCAGCGCCGGGGCGAGCCACGCGACCGGGCGCGTCCAGCCGCGACGCGCGCCGACCCACACGATCAACCGGTCGAGCGCCAGCAGCGCCGAGATCACGAGCAGCACGTGGACGGCACCGGCGGCGTGGAGGAACGTGCCCCACGTCGTGGACACCGGGAAGACCAGACTCGTGATGAGGAAGAGCAGGATCGAGACGAGGACGAGCGGACGGAGGGCGACCGAGCGCCCGGTCCACGGCAGCGCCACCAGGCCGATGAACGAAAGCGGGGCTCCCGGCACGAGCAGGACATCCATGAGGTTGTGCTCGATCCCGGTGAGCCGCATCTCGACGAGTCGCGCCGGTCCGACCGCGAGGTACCTGGCGAGCGTCGGCGGGTCGTGCCACGCGAAGATGTCGGTGCCCTCGACCGAGAGCGCGTTCGTCAGCGCCTGACCGGGGAGCGGGCTGCCGAACGCGAGCCAGTCGCGGACCATCCACGGGACGAAGAACACGAGCGCGACCCCGGCCGGGATCGCGACCAGGACCGCCCAGTCGCGGCGGGACACCGGCAGCGTCCAGGCGAGGACGGCCCACGAGAGGGCGAGCCAGAGCGCCTCGTTCCGGGTCAACGCCGCGAGCCCGAGGACGACCCCGAGCGCGACCAGCAGTCGCGTCGCGCCCGTGGGCGAACCCGACTCGCGGACGCGGGCCCGGATCCGCGTGATCAGGAGCGTCGCGGACAGGGTCAGCGCCGCGAACGGCATCGTCGAGTCGGGCAGGGTCGAGTGGAGGATGAGCGGCAACGAGACCGCGGCGGTCAGGCCGGTGCCGATCGCCAGCGTCCGGGCCCGGCCGGGTGGCATCGCACGCTCCTCGGCGACGTCCGCGGCGAGCCGCCAGGCGAGGACCGGCACGAGCGACCCGATCAGGACCGACGACACCTGGGCCGCCGCGAAGGTCGAGCCGAGGACCGCCATCGGGATCGCGGCCGCGAAGGTGGGGAGCGGCAGCCAGACCTCGAAGGCGGCTCGCGGAACGACGAGCGGCGGGGTCTGGAAGCTCCAGAGCGCGTCGGTCACGAGGCCGCGACCGGCGAGGAGGTTCCGCGCGACGTCGACGTAGTACGCGGTGTCCTCGGGCTTCGGGAAGACGACGAGGCTCGCGGCGTACCACCGAACCAGCAGCGCCGCGACGAACACCACGCCGGCCGACAGGGCGGCCTCCCGCCGGTTCAGCGGACCGCTCCGGTCGGCCCGCCCGCACGGGCGACGACCTCGCATCGCGGATCGCTGGCGCTGAGGCAGATCGGGTAGATCGCCGCACGCGGCGGGCCTCCGTCGGCGGCGGGGATCGTCAGGATCGGGGCGCCGATCCAGCTGGGGCGGGAGACGCCTCGGAGCACCGGCGCCAACGACGCGACGATGCTGTCACGCTCCAGGACGAGCCACTCGGTCCGATAGGCGACCGCGACGTCGTGGATCGTGTCGATCGGGTCGTTCGGGCTCACGACACCGCCGTGGCCGGTTGCGTACTCGATCCCGGAAGCGTCGATCGACATCACCCGGGCGTCGGCGTCCGCTGCCACCGCGAGCGCGGCGGCGACGGCATCCCGATCGGCGCGCTTCTGCGACCAGCTGCCGTGGACCGTCAGCACGACGACGACGGCGATCACGGCTCCGGCGAGCACGGTCGCCGTCGTGAACACGCGGGTCGCGGAGGCACGGTTCCAGCGCGGCCGTCGGGCGGCGACCCAGCCGACCGCCACGGCGACGCCCTCGAGCATCAGCACGAAGGCGTGCGGGACGAGCGCGACCGCCGAGTGGATGAACGTCCCACCCGGGACATGGACCGCGGAGACGAGGCCCGAGAACGCGAACAGGATCGCGGCATACGTGAAGAACGGCCCGAACCACACGGAACGGCGACGCGACCACGCCCCGATGACCAGCGGCACGACGAAGACGACGGCACAGGCCAGCGTGGCGAAGATCGAGACCGCCGCAACGAATCCCAGGATCCGGCTCTGGATGAGCGGGCCGATGCCCTGGCCCAGCAGCCAGTCGAGTGTGGCCGGCGTCGTGATCGAGTTCCACTCCTCGATCGAGCGGATGTAGAGCACCTTCCCCGAGGCGGTCGACGGCGAGATCTGCCCGAACACGGCGAGCTGGCGGCCGATCCACGGGGCGACGGTGACCACGAACAGGCCGGCACAGGCGACGGCGGACCAGAAGGGGATCGCGGGGCGTCGCGCGCCGCCCGATCGCCACGCCCGCCAGCGGTCCCACACGAACGCGAGACCGACGGTCGCCCCGACGAACACGCCGTCGTTGCGCGACAGCGTCGCCAGCCCGACGAGGAGTCCCGCGAGCGCGAACGCCCGCGCGTCACCGCGCAGCCCGCGAGCCGCCAGCCAGAGCGCCCCCGCGACGAGCGGCTGATACAGTGAGAAGTTGTCCGGCTGGACCATGAACACGAGGAGGAGGAAGGGGAGGCCGACGAGGACGCCGGCGCCGCGTGCCACGAGCTCGCTCGAGCCCGCGTCCCGCGCGATCGCCCAGGTGAGCGGCGCGGCGAGGGCGCCGATCAGCGCGAACGGGAGAGCCGAGGCGATCGCGGTGGGGCCCAGGAGCCAGATGAACGGCACCTGGACGATCGATGCGAGCGGCATCCAGTGCGCGTTCGACGGGATGGGGAGGACGGGATTTGCCGGAAGCTTTCCGCCGACTTCGGCGAAGATCCAGACGAAATCGACGTTGAAACCGTGGCCCGCGGCGAGATTCCGGGCGACGTCGACGTAGTAATACGAGTCCGGGTAGGCCGGATCCGGAAAGTGCCCGATCGTCACCAGCCGCGCGATCAGGGCGAGCAGGTACAGGGCGATCGGGGTCCGCACGGCCGGTGCAGCGTAGCACCGGGTCGGAGGGGCCCAACCCCGTACGAATCGGCTACCGGACGGGGCTGGCGAGGGCGGAGACGCGGCCATCCGCGGCCTCTAGGATGGCCGGGATGTCGACCGTCACCGGGGACCGCCGAGCGCGCCGCGCGCGCCGGATCCGGCTCGTCCTGTTCGGCGTCGGCATCGTCGGCGTTCTCCTCGGGATCAACACGACGATCCTTCACCTCACGAGCGACCCGCTCGCCGATGTCCACGCCTACTACGACGCCGGCGCGCGGCTGAACGCCGGGCTGCCGCTGTACCAGCAGGCCGCCACGACGAACGACGCCGAGTTCTACCGGTATCCACCGCTCCTGGCGATCGTCTTCCGGCCCCTGGCGCTGCTCCCGTTCGAGGCCGCCGCCGCGATCTGGGAGACGGTCGTCGTGGCCTCCCTCGTCGGGACCGTCCTCGTCCTGCGGCCGGACCGGATGCGCCTCGCCGTCTTCGGGATGCTCTTCCTGCCGATCATGTGGAGCGTCACGATCGGGCAGGCGCAGGTCCCGGTCACGTTCCTCGTCGCGCTCGGCAGCCCGTGGGCGATCGCCCTGGCGGCACACCTGAAGATCTTCCCGGCGCTCGTCGCGATCTGGTGGCTCGGCCGCCGCGATTGCCGCTCGCTCGGCTGGTTCGCCGCGTGGTCCGTTGGCCTCGGGCTCGTCCAGCTCGTGCTCGAGCCGTCCGGGACGCTGGCGTTCCCGGGGGTGTTCAACCTCGCCCAGGTCGGCGAGGTCCGGAACCTGTCGCCCTACGCGATCTCACCATGGATCTGGATCGCGCTCGTCGTGGCGCTCGGCGCCGTCGCGATCCGGTCCGCGCCCGGGCGATGGGGCTGGGCGGCCGCCGTCGCCTTCGCGGTTCTCGCGAGCCCGCGCCTCCTCGTCTACCAGCTGATGACGCTCGTGGCCGGCACGCGGGCGCCGGATGATCCCGAGCGCCGCTCGAGCGCCGGCACGTGACCCCGCGGACCGCCGGGATCGTCGCCCTCGTCGGCGCCGTCGGCTGGATCGGGCTGATCTCGCTCGGCGCTCGGATGTTCCAGACCCAGCCGCCGACCGCGGCGTTCGACCTGGAGCTGCTCCTCCGGGCCGGCCGTGACGTCGCTGAGGGCCGATCGCCGTACGACCCGGCGATCGTCGCGGGCACGGCACCTGTCGCGGAGCGGCTGTTCTACTCGTATCCGCCCGTCGTCGCGCAGGTCCTCTCCCTCGTCGCCGGCATCCCGTCTGCCGCGATGTTCGTGATCTGGGTCGCAGCCGCGGTCGCCGGGTGGGCCGCCGTCGCGGGTGCCCTCGCGAAGCGCGTTGCTCCGGCACTGAGCGGGATCACGGTCGCGCTCGTGGCCGTCGCCGTGACGCCGCTCGTCTTCCCGTTCGCGATCGGGTTGCTCTTCGGCAACCTCGACGTCTTCTTCCCCGCGCTGCACGGGCTGCTCCTGCTCAGCGTCCTGCCGCGGGCCAGCGTGGGCCAGGCGGCCGTCGGCGGCGTCTCGACCGCCGTCGCCTCGATCGCCAAGCTCCATCCCGCCTCGCTCGGGCTGTGGCTGCTCGTCCGATCGGCCGGCGATCGCCCGGCGCGCCGCGCCCTGACGGCGGCGATCGTCGCCGGG
>DASSMI010000153.1:0-3310 GCA_035688935.1 Candidatus Limnocylindrales bacterium
TTCGGAGCGCGGTTGGGCGAGCGGCCCGGGATGGCGGGTGGCGGGATCCGTACCGTGCACGCCTGCGATCAGGCCACGTTGTCGCCACGGGGCAACTCGGCGCGGTTGCGGGCCGGCCGGCACGGGTGTGGCCGCGCGCCCACGCTCGAACCCCGTCATTGGACGGCTCCGGGACCTCGCCGAGCACGCCGAGTTGCCAGTCCACGACAAGGTGGCCAGATACGCGGCGGATAAGGGCCGCTTGCGAGGATCTGGCCGTGGATGACCAGCGGGTTGGCGCGATCGTTCGGGCCGTTCGCATCCGGCGTCGTCTGCGCCTGGTCGATGTCGCGGCACGGTCCGGTGTTTCGGCGTCGCTCGTTTCCCGGGTCGAGCGCGGCCATCTCGACACCCTCACGCTCGCCTCGCTTCGGAGAATCGCGGCCGCGCTCGAGATCCGGCTCGACATCCGCGCGTTCGGACGCTTCGGCGACCTCGACCGGCTCGTCAACGCGCGGCATTCGGCACTTCATGACGACCTCGCCCGCGAGCTCGAGCAGCTCGAGGGCTGGCGATTTCACCCCGAGGTCAGCTTCTCGATCGGTGGCGAGCGGGGCGTGATCGACATCCTGGCGGTCCACGCCGAGCGGCGCATCGTGCTCGTCATCGAGCTCAAAACGGAGATCGTCGACGTGAACGAGCTGGTCGGGAGCATGGATCGGAAGATCCGGCTGGCGCTTCGTGTCGCTTCGGAGCGCGGTTGGGCGAGCGGCCCGGGATGGCGGGTGGCGGGATGGATCGCGATCGCCGACACCCGGACGAACCGCCGTCGCGCGCAGGCACACGCGGCGATGCTCCGAGCCGCCTACCCGAGCGACGGCCGAGCGATCCGCGGCTGGCTCACTCGCCCGACGACGTCGCTTCGGTGCCTGTCGTTCAGGGCGCTGCCGGAGAGCGTGGCGGGGCGGCGCCGCGTGAGGCACGGAACGGGGACGCGGCACGGAACGGGGACGCGGCACGGAACGGGGAACTGACACGCCCCCGAATCGCGGCCGGGCGGCCGTGCCGCGCCGCCGCTCATCCCCCGCGTGGTCGCATGAGGCATGCGCGAACAGGCACTCCGGATCGGCAAGCGGTTCATCAAGGAGATCGGCAGGGACGACGAGGCCGGGCTGGCCGCCGAGCTGGCCTATCGCTTCCTCTTCGCGATCTTCCCGTTCGGGATCTTCGTCGCGGCCCTGACCGCGTTCATCGCGAACGCGATCGGGTTCGCCGACCCGACGAGCCAGATCATGGGCGCGATCGGCGACAACCTCCCGTCCGACATCGCCAAGGCGGTCCAGCCGCAGCTCGAGACGGTCCTCGGCCGGACCCAACCGGGCCTCCTGACGATCGGCGCCCTGACCGCGCTCTGGGCGGCGACCGGCGGGATGAACGCGCTGATCAAGGCGCTCAACCGAGCCTGGGAGGTGGAGGAGAGCCGGCCCTTCATCCCCCGAACGGCCCTCGCGATCGGCCTCACGCTCCTCGGCAGCGTCGGGATCATCGCGTCCTTCGTCACGATCGTCGGCGCGTCGCTCCTGTCGGAGCAGGTGATCAACCAGCTCGGGCTCGACAAGCGCGCGGTCGACGTCGTCAGCCTGCTGCGCTGGCCGTTCGTGTTCGTCCTGGTCTCGATCGCGGTGGGTGTTCTCTACCACTGGGCGCCGAACTTCCGCGCCCCGTGGCGCTGGTGCTTCATCGGCGGTGCGGTGTTCTCCGTGCTGTGGATCGTCGCGACCTGGCTGTTTGCCCTGTACGTCGCGAACTTCGCGAACTACGCGAACACGTACGGAGCGCTCGGCGGGGTCATCGCGCTGATGCTGTGGTTCTACATCTCGGCGTTCATCCTGTGCGCGGCCGCGGCGCTGATCGCGGCCACGCTCAAGGAGCTGCATCCGACCGTCGTCGCGGAGAGACGCGTTCGCGCGGGCGTGTCCGCTGCACCGTTCGGTGGCGCCGCGACCGACCAGCCCGTCGCGGCTCCGCCACGGGCCGTCGAGACGAGCGAGGGCGAACGGAAGCTCCCCGAAACCGAGCGTCCGAAGCGGCCGCGCCCCGTGACCTTCCCGCGGCCGCGTCGCGCCGTTCCCGAGTACCGGATGTCGGGCCCCGAGGACTGGGCCCTCGCCGGTGTCGTGACCGCGATCGGGGCCTCGATCGGCGCGGGCATCGCCTGGCTGCTCGGGACGCATCGCCGAGGCTGACGCGCCCGCCTCTCGCGACGAACCTGCAACCCTCCGCGACGCGAATTTCCGGCTGCCTGTAGCGAACGGGTGCAAGCGTTGCAGGACCACAGTCGACATCCAGGAGGACTCCCCATGTCCCACGACGGACTGCCCGCGCGCGCCCGGATCGGCGCCCGCGAGGCTGCTGCCGATCGACGGACCGGCCTCGCCGCCATCGCCGGTCTGACCATGACCCTCGCCGTCGCCGCGTGCGGCGGCACCTCGAGCAGCGGCAACGTCGCCGGCGCGAGCGGCACCCCGCTCGCCAGCGTCGGAACCGGCGCGAGCGCCTCGGCCGAGGCATCCGCGTCCGCCGGCGGCTCGGGCTTGGCCCAGGGCTTCCTGACGTTCCAGGAGCTGAACGCGAGCAAGGTCTTCGGCGGCGGCACGATCACCGATCTCGGTGACGGCACGGTCGCGGTGACGCTCGGCGTCGTCGCGGTCGGGTACGCCGACCCGCTGCCGGCTCGACTCGTGAGCGGCTCGTGCGCCGACGCGGCGTCGGCCCCGGCTCCGAGCTACGCCCCGCCGCCCCCGTCCCCGAGCGCCGAGGCGAGCGGAGCCGGCGCCAGCGCGCCTGCCTCGGTCGCTCCGTCGGTAGCCGCATCGCCGAGCGCGGCCGAGTCCGGGTCGCCGGCTCCGGCGACGTTGCCGGTCGAGCTCACCCCGGTGGCCCTCGGCGGCTCGAACACCGTCGTCCAGATCGATCTGCAGACGCTCCTGAGCTCGCCGTCGTCGGTCCTGATCTACAAGTCCCAGGCCGATCCGCAGCTCGTCGCGTGCTCTGACGTGACGCCGACGCTGGTCATTCCGTCAGGCGCTCCGTCGAGCGCCGGCTCGGCCGCTCCGTCCGAGTCGCCGATGGCGTCCGTCGCGGCCTCCGGCTCGACGGCGCCGTAACCCTCGACCCCCCGCGAACGCGAACGCCCCGGCCAAGCGCCGGGGCGTTCGTTTGCGTGCCGCGGCCAGAGACACCCTCGTCCCGTCATGCCACCTCCCGCATGTCCGACGAGGGCCGAGGCCTGTGTGCGTGCCGCGGCCAGAGACACCCTCGTCCCGTCATG
>DASSMI010000154.1:0-12488 GCA_035688935.1 Candidatus Limnocylindrales bacterium
GCCGACCCTCGCGTGGATGTCGGCGGCGACGGCGCTCCTCGACGAGCTCGGCCGGACGCAGGCCGAGGCGATCGAGACCGCCAGCCAGTGGTGTTCGGATGCGATCGCCGCCGACGGGCTCGTCCACCTCTTCGGGACCGGGCATTCGCGGATCCCCGTCGAGGAGATGTTCCCGCGCTACGGGTCGTACCCGGGGTTCAACCCGATCGTCGAGCTGTCGATGACGTTCCACACCCAGGTCGTCGGCGCGAACGGCCAGCGCCAGGCGATGTTCATCGAGCGGACGCCGGGGCTCGCCGAGGCGATCCTCGAGAACTTCGTCTTTGGCGCCAACGACGTGATGATCGTGTTCTCGGCCGGCGGCACGACGGCCGTCCCGGTCGAGATGGCCCGAGGCGCTCGGGCGCGCGGCGTCAAGGTCATCGCCGTGACCTCGGTCCGGGAGTCCGAGACGGCAGAGGTCGACCCCGCCGTGGGCGGCCGCCTCCTCGACGAGGCGGACCTCGTGATCGACCTGTGCACCCCGCACGCCGACGCGATGGTCGCGCTCGACGGGCTCGAGACGCCCGTCGGCCCCGGCTCGACGATCGCGGCGGTCGCCATCGTGAACTCCATCAAGGTCCGGACGGCGCAGCTCCTCGTCGAGCGCGGAGCGATGCCGCCGGTCCTCACCCGAGCCTCGGTCGTCGGCGCCGAGCGCTCGCGGCAGCTGTTCGACGACGCCTATCGAGAGCACGCGCGGCGGATCGCCCGTGCGATCGGCCAGCGAGGAGGTGGGTGACGGAGCGACGAACGTGGTTGGGACGAGCGATGATGGGCCGGCCGCCGAGCCTGAGGGACGCGCGGCCGGGCAGAGGAGGAGAGAAGGATCTGATGAAGCGAATGGGATTGGGCCGCGGCCTCGCAGCCGTGGCGGCGTTGGTGCTGATCGCCGGCGCCTGTAGCAGCACGCCCGGTGCGTCCGGCGGCGCTGCGGGCGGCAAGGTCACGATCGGGTTCTCGAACGCCGGCGGCGTGGGCAATGGCTGGCGCGAGGCGATGCTCTGCTCCGCGAAGGCGCAGGCCGTCAAGGCCGGCAACGTCTCGAAGGTCACGATCATCCATCGCGACACGGACGCGCCCGGTCAGCTCGCCGACATCCGGACGCTGATCGCCCAGGGCGTCAACGCGATCATCATCAACCCGTCGGGGCCGGACGCCCTGAACCCGGCCATCGCCGAAGCGATCGCGGCGGGCATCACGGTCATCGCCGTCGACGCCTCCGTCACCGCCCCCGGCGCCTACAACCTGTCCAACGACCAGGAGCAGTACGCCTACCTCGGCGCCTCGTGGCTGTTCAAGGCGATGGGCGACAAGGGCGCCGTCGTCTACATGCGCGGCATCGCCGGACATCCGGCCGACACCGATCGCGACACCGGCTTCCAGAAGGCGCTGAAGGAGCATCCGGGCATCACGATCGCGGCCACGACGGTCACGAAGTGGGATCCGGCCACGGCAACGCAGCAGATCAACGACGTCATGAGTGCCGGCACGAAGTTCGACGGCATCTGGACGTCGGGTGTCGACTCGAACATCGTCGACGCGCTCAAGGCAGCCAACCATCCCTACGTGCCGATCGTCGGCGCGGACAATGCCGGCTTCGTGACCCAGCTCCTCAACGAGAAGGGCCTGGTCGGCGCCGCGGTCACCAACCCCGCCTCGATCGGTGGCGCCGGCGTCACGCTCGCGCTGCAGATCCTCAGCGGCAAGAAGCCGTCGGGCTCGACCGTCCACGTGACTCCGGAGCTGTGGAGCAACGAGGACGACGCGGGCAAGGCCAAGCTCCAGGCGGCCGCCGATCCGTCCCTTCCGAAGACGTGGCCCCTCGGGCTCACGATCCAGGACTGGACGACGTACACGAAGCCTGAGCTCATCGCCTGCAAGGGCCCGGGCGACGCATAGCCGGCCGCGCGAACGCGGTTGATCGCGGGGGTGTCGGCACCGCCGGCACCCCCGTTCCAGCTCACGTGGCACCCGAACCGCACCAACCATCCAGGGACGACGTGGACCAGACCGACGCAACGCCCGAGCTGCTCTTGGACGCGACGGACGTCGCGAAGGCGTACGGCGCCGTCCTCGCCCTGCGATCCGCCTCGCTGGCGGTCCGCCCGGGCGAGGTCCACGCGCTCATGGGCGCGAACGGCGCCGGCAAGAGCACGCTCGTCAAGATCCTCACCGGGGGCGTGCGACCGGATCACGGCACGATCCTCGTCAAGGGAAAGCCGTTCGCCCCGCGATCGCCGACCGATGCCCGACGCGGCGGGATCGTCTCGGTCTACCAGGAGCCGTCGCTGATCCCCGATCTCGACGTCCGCTCGAACCTGCGGCTGACGCGGACGTCACCGGAATCCGTGCGCCACTGGCTCGCCGAGCTTGGCCTGCCGGACCTCGACCTGACGAGCGTCGTCCGCGATCTGCCGCTCGCCGCGCTGCGGATCATCGACCTGGCTCGCGCGCTCGCGATGGAGCCGGCGATCCTCATGCTCGACGAGATGACCGCCGCGCTCCCGGCGAACCTGACCGAGCGCGTCCTCGAGGTCATCGGTCGGGTCAAGGGGTCCGCCCAGTCGGTCATCTTCATCTCCCACCGGATGATCGAGATCGGCGCCGTCTGTGATCGCGCGACCGTCCTCCGCGAGGGATCCACCGTCGGCGTCGTCGAGGTCACCGAGCGGTCGGAGGATCGGATCGTGGCGCTGATGCTCGGCGACATCGTCCGACGCGGGACCGTCGTCCGATCCGAGGCGTCCGCCGTCGCCGCCCGCGCCGCCGACGCGACCCCGCGGCTCAGCGCGCGGAACCTGACCGTCGGGAGGGAGCTCTCCGACGTCTCGTTCGACCTGTACCCGGGCGAGGTCCTCGGCGTCGTGGCCCTCGAGGGACAGGGCCAGGACGAGCTGTTCGACGTCCTCTCGGGGTCGGAGCGTCCGACCGGCGGAGAGCTCGTCGTCGACGGCCAGCCGCGCTCGTTCCGCCATCCCGCGGACGCGATCCGGGCCGGTCTCGTCTACGTCCCGGCCGACCGGGCCGAGGCGCTCCTCATGCAGCGCTCGGTCCGCGAGAACATCGCCCTGCCGTTCACGACCCGGTTCGGCGCGTGGGGGCCGATCGACCTCCGCGGCGAGCGGAAGAAGGTCGAGGGCGCGATCTCGACCCTCCAGATCGACACGCGCGCCGCCGGCGAGGTCCGCCGGCTCTCGGGCGGCAACCAGCAGAAGGTCACGATCGCGCGCTGGGTGGCTGGCGGCGTCCGGACGATGCTCTGCTTCGACCCGACGCGCGGCATCGACATCGGCACGAAGCAGCAGATCTACCAGCTCCTCCGCGATCTGGCGGCCGCGGGCGCCGCGGTCCTGCTCTACACCTCCGAGCTCAAGGAGGTCCAGCTGGCCTGCGACCGCGCGATCGTCATCTTCGGCGGCCGGATCGTCGCCGAGATCGCGGTCGCCGATGCGGACGAAGCGACGCTCCTCCGCGCGGCGTACGACCTCCGACCCGAGGAGCTGATGCCCGAGGAGCTCGCGTCGGCGGCCGTCGCGGCGGAGACGGCAGATGCATCGATGGTCGGCCAGCCGTGAGCGCGGGGCAGATCGCGGTGTCGGGACGGCGTCCGGACGTGGCCGCTGCCGTCGTCGGGTGGGCCCGGCGCAACACCTGGACGGTCGGGCTGTTCGGCCTCCTGATCGTGTTCATCGTCGTGACGAAGATCCTCCAGCCGAACTACGGAGCGCCCGGCGTCCAGGGACTCGCGATCTCGATCCTGCCGATCGCCTTCGCCGCGGTCGCCCAGACGATCGTCGTGATCGGCGGCGGGATCGACCTGTCGGTCGGTCCGGTGATGGCGCTCGCGAGCGTCACGTCGGCGGTCCTGATGAAGGACCAGAGCGACCTCTTCGGGGTCGGCGTCGTGATCGGCGTTCTCCTCCTGGGGCTGCTGGTCGGCGCGATCAACGGCGGGCTCGTCGTCGTGACGAAGGTGCCGGACATCGTCGTCACCCTGGCGACGTCGTTCGTCTGGGCCGGGACGGCGCTCCTGATCCTGAACACGCCCGGCGGCGGCGCGTCGCCCTGGATCATGGCGATCATCACCGGACCGCTCGGGAACCCGTGGATCCCGAAGGCGCTCGTCGTCCTGGCGATCCTCGTCGCCGTCGTCTGGGTCCCGTTGCGCAGATCCAGGTTCGGCCTCGCGCTCTACGCCGTCGGCAGCCATCCGTTGGCGGCATTCCGGAGCGGCATCGCCGTCGGGCCGACGAAGATCGTCGCGTACGCGCTGGCCGGATTCTTCGCCGCGCTCGGCGGGCTGTCGCTGACCGCCACCGGCGGTGTCGGCGCGCCGGTGCCCGGCTCGTACACCCTCCAGAGCGTGGCCGCGATCGTGCTCGGTGGCGTGAGCCTGGCCGGCGGCCGCGGCGGCGTCCTCGGCCCGATCATCGCGGTGATCGTCCTGGCCCTCGTCCGGACCGACCTGTTCTTCGCGGGCGTCGACCCGAACTGGTCGACCGCGATCCAGGGCGCGATCCTCATCGGCGTCGTGATGTTCGGCAGCCTCGTCGCGATGCGCAAGGTGCGCGCATGACCGGCGGGGCGGACGGGACCGTGGCGACCCGACGCGTGCGCCCGTTCGCGGATGGAGGGCTCCGACGCCTGTTCCGCGAGCGGCCGCTCATCCCGCTGACGATCCTTCTCGCATTCCTCGTGGTCGTCCTCGAGCTCGCGAAGCCGGGGATCGTGAACGGCGGCTGGCTGGCCACGACGATCCGGGCGGCGATCCCGCTCGCGATCCTCGCGGCGTGCCAGACGCTCGCGATGCTCACCGGTGGCATCGATCTGTCCGTCGGCGCGGTCGCCTCGATGGCGGCGTTCCTGCTCGCAACGCTGGCGACCGGTCAGGGGCCCGTCGTGGCGATCGTCGTCGCCCTGGTCGCCGCCGCGATCGCGGGACTGGTGACGGGGATCGGGGTCGGGGTGTTCAAGGTCCACCCGCTGATCATGACCCTCGGGATGAGCCTGGTCGTCCTCGGCCTGATGTCCGTCTACCAGCTCCTGATGGTCCGCTCGGGAACCCTCATCCCCGATCCGATCCAATGGCTCGGGTCCGGGATCTCGTTCGGGTTCGTCCCGAACAACCTGGTCGTGTTCGTACCCGTCGCGCTCCTCGTCGTCATCGGCCTGCGGCGGAGCGGCTACGGCCGGCTGCTGTTCGCGGTCGGCGACAACCCCATCGCGGCCCGACTCGCCGGCACGCGGATCTGGCAGGTCCTCGTCGCGCTGTACGTGCTCTCGGCGGTGCTTGCGGCGATCGCGGGGATCCTCATCGCCGGGCTCGCGAACACGGCGACGGTGAGCCTCGTCGAGCAGTCCGTCCTGCCCTCGGTCGCCGCGGCCGTCATCGGCGGGACGTCGATCATGGGCGGTCGCGGCGGGTACGCCGGCACGATCATCGGCGCACTGATCCTGACCGTCGTCACGACCCTCCTGACCGTCCTCGAGATGCCGGAGGCCGTTCGCCAGGTGCTGTTCGGCGTGATCATCGTCTCGGTGGCCGCCGCGTACACCCGGGTCAGCGGAGAGGCGTGACCCGCCACCTGGGGCTCGATCTCGGCGGGACGAACCTGAAATGGACGATCGTCGAGCGCGACGGCGATGCCTGGGGAACGATCGACCGCGGCTCGGTCGTGTCCCGGGTGGCCGGCGCGCCCGGCTCGATCGTGGACCAGCTCGGCGAGGTGGGGCGGGCGGCGATGGACCGATGGCCCGACGTCGTGTCGGCCGGGATCGGCGTGCCGGGGCTGTACGACCCGCACACTGGCCGGACGCGGTTCCTCGTGAACATCGCCGGTGACTGGGCCGGCGTCGCCGTCGCCGAGCCGGTCGGAGCGGTGCTCGGCGTGCCGGTCGCGCTGATCAACGACGCGCGGGCCTTCGGGCTGGCGGAGCTCCGGCTGGGGGCGGCGCGCGGCGCCTCGTCGATGGTCGGCTTGACGCTCGGGACGGGGATCGGCGGCGTGATCGCGATCGACGGCAGGGTCCACCAGGGCCACGACGGGACGGCCGGCGAGCTGGGCCACCAGACGATCGATCCCGACGGGCCGGACTGCAACTGCGGCAACCGCGGCTGCCTCGAGGCGTTCGCCCGGGCGGATCGGCTCGCGGCGGCCTGTGGGGCGGCGACCGCGGAGGAGGCCGTGGAGCGGGCACGGAACGGCGACGCGGCTGCGGTCGAGGGGCTCCGGCGAACGGCGCGGTACCTCGGAATCGGGATCGCGAACATGATCACGGTGATCTCCCCCGACAAGGTCGTCATCGGCGGCGGGATCGCGGCCGCGAGCGATCTGCTTTTCCCGACGATCCGCGAGGAGGTCGCCCGCCGGGTCCGGACCACGTCGCCCGACGAGGTGGCACTGGCCGTGGCGGAGCTCGGGACGTGGGCCGGCGCGATCGGCGCGGCGGTCCACGGCGCGGAGCAGGCGTCCGCCGAGGACGGCGCGTGATCGAGCCGGCATACCTGCCCCACCACCGCCGGATCGAGCAGGTCCTCCGCGAGCGGATCACGGCGATGCAGCCCGGCGACCGGCTCCCGTCCGATGCCGAGCTCGTCGCGGAGTTCGGCGTCAGCCGGATGACCGCCCGGAACGCGATGCAGCGGCTGGCCGAGGAAGGCCTCGTCGCGCGTCAGCCGGGGCGAGGCTCGTTCGTCACCGCCCCGCACACCCATCGGCGGACCGACCGGCTGATGACCTTCTCGAGCGAGATGGTCCGGCGCGGCCGGGTGCCGTCCTCGCGGCTGCTCGCGCGGGCGATCCGCCCGTCCACGCGGGCCGAGGCGGGCGCGCTGCTCCTCGCGCGCGGCGAGCCCGTGGTGGAGGTCCGCCGGATCCGCCTCGCCGACGGCGAGCCGATCGCGCTCGAGACGGCGATCCTCGTCGCGAGCTGTGCGTCGTCGGTGCTCACGGCGGACCTCGAGCACGGGTCGCTCCACGCGGCGATCACCGCGGGCGGCCAGACGCTCCGGCGCGGCACCGGAACCGTCAGCGCGGCCGCCGCGACCGCGGAGGACGCCCGGCTCCTCGACGTCCGCCGCGGCGATCCCCTGCTCGTCGAGCGCCGGGTGATCGTCGACGACGCCGGCCGCCGGATCGAATCCACCGAATCCCGCTATCCCGCTGACCGTTACGCCCTCGACGTCTCGTTCGACGTCGAGCAGGCGTCATCGACCGAACCGGAGGAGGCCCGATGACCCGAGCCGTCGTTCGGGGCCGACTCGTCCTCGACGACGACGTCACCCCCGGGAGCCTGACGATCGAGGACGACCGGATCGCTGCGGTGTCGCTCGAGCCGGACGCCGCCGACGCCGCGACGCTGCCGTTCGTCACGCCCGGCTTCGTCGACGTCCACGTCCACGGCTGGGGCGGCCACTCGGCGATGGGCCCCACGGACGCCCTCGACGGGATGGCCCGGGTCATGGCGCGCCACGGAGTCACGTCGTTCCTGCCGACGGCCTGGACGACGCCGCTCGCGGAGCTTCGTGCGTTCGCCGAACGGGTCCGCGCGTGGATCCCTCGCGCGCCGCGCGACGGCGCCGACCCGCTCGGGTTCAACCTCGAAGGGCCGTTCATCGCGCCGGCCCGGAAGGGTGCTCACGAGCCGTCGCTGATCCTCGCCCCGGCCGACGTCCCGTGGTCGGAGATCGAGCCGCTCGTCGATGGGTTGCGGCTCACGACGATCGCGCCCGACATCCCGGGCGGCCTCGAGCTGATCCGGCGGCTGTCCGCGCTCGGCGTGCGGATCTCCGTTGGCCATTCGGCGGCCGATCTGGCGACCGCGCGGGCGGGCTATGACGCCGGCGGCACCACGACGACGCATCTGTTCAACGCGATGAGCGGCGTCGACCACCACCATCCGGGCGTTGCCGTGGTCGCGCTCAGCCGGGACGACGTCTACGTCGAGCTGATCGCCGACGGCCAGCACGTGGATCCGTCGCTGTGGCCGATCATCTGGCGGACGAAGCCCGCCGACCGGCTGATGCTCGTGAGCGACGCGCTCGAGCTGGCCGGCACCGGCGACGGCGAGGTCACGATGGGGACGCTCAAGATCGAGGTCCGCGGGCCCGTGGCGACGCTCGCCGGGACGAGCACGCTTGCCGGCTCGGTGATCTGCCTCGACTCGGCGGTTCGCAACCTCGTCCGCGCCGGGGCGCCGATCCCTCGGGCGGTCGCCGCGGCAAGCCGGAACCCGCTGACGATGCTCGGCGTGACCGACCGCGGCCGCCTCGCGGGGGGCCAGCGCGCGGACCTCGTGGAGCTCGACGACGCCATGGACGTCCGCCGCGTGATGCGCGCGGGCGCCTGGCTCGACTGAGCGTGCGGATCTTCCTGGCTGGCGCTGCGGGGGCGATCGGGCGACAGCTCGTCCCGATGCTCGTCGCCGACGGGCACGAAGTCCACGGGACGACGCGGTCATCCGAGCGTGCGGCGTGGCTCCGGTCCGTCGGCGCGGACCCGGTCGTCCTCGACGTCTTCGACGAGGGCGGGGTTCGTGCGGCCGTCGCGGAGGTGCGCCCCGACATCGTCGTCGAGGAGCTGACCGATCTGGCAGCCGGGACGCGTCCGGACGACCTGATGGCGACCGCCCGTCTCCGTCGAATCGGGACGCGACACCTCGTCGACGCGATGCTGGCGTCGGGCGTGCCGCGGCTCGTCGCCCAGTCGGGTGCGTGGCTGTACGCTCCGGGATCCGGCCCACACCGGGAGGACGATCCGCTGCTCGATCCGGCGGCCAATCCGGGCCAGCGGACGCTGCCCGGGATCCTGGAGCTGGAGCGACTGGCGCTGGCGACCCCCCGCATCGAGGGCACCGTGCTGCGGTATGGCTTCTTCTATGGGCCCGGAACCGTCAGCCCCGAGCGAACGGACCGGCCGTCGGTCCACGTGGCGGCCGCGGCCCGAGCCACGGCGCTGGCAGTCGCCTCGCCCGCGCGCGGCGTCTTCAACATCGTGGATGACGGTGACGACGTGAGCACCGAGCGGGCCCGCTCGGTGCTCGGCTGGGACCCGGCCGGGTTCTGATGAACGACCTTCAGGCGGTCGCGATGCGCCGAGTTTCTTGCATAGCGATCAGCGCGCGGTCGCTCTTCGCAAACTCGTCGGTTGCCCACGCTCGGCCGCCTGTGGGCGAGCGCCCGGACCCTGCCTGACGACCGCCTGAGGTTCGGTAGGCAGAATCGGCGGCCGGGTGAGCCCGTCGCCGCGCCAGCGAGCTACGCCCCCGGCTTCGCCGCCGCCGTCTCCTTGACCTCGGCCTTCGCCTTGCCGTTGTTCGAGTCGAGCGCCTTGCGCGCCTTGTCCCAGTCGGACCGGAACTGGACGATGCCCGACGTCGTGAGCGGGTGATGGACCATCTGCTGGAGGACCTTGAACGGCAGCGTGGCCACATGGGCGCCGGCTAGGGCAGCCTGGGTCATGTGGAGCGGGTTCCGGATCGAGGCCGCGAGGACCTCGGTGTCCAGCTCGTGGATCGCCACGATCTCGGACAGCTCCCGGACGACGATCATCCCGTCCTGGTTGATGTCGTCGAGCCGGCCCACGAACGGCGACAGGAGCGAGGCGCCAGCCTTCGCGGCGAGCAGGCCCTGGTTCGCGGTGAAGATCAGCGTGCAGTTCGTCTTGATCCCTTCCTCGGCGAACCGCGACATCGCCTCGAGACCTTCCTCGGACATGGGGACCTTCACGACGATGTTCGGCGCGAGCTTCGCGAACGCCCGGCCCTCCTTGAGCATCCCCTCGACGTCCTCGGCGACGACCTCCGCCGAGACCGGACCCGGCGTGATCGTGCAGATCTCCTTGAGGACCTCTTCGTAGGTCCGGCCGGTCGTCTTCGCGAAGAGGGTCGGATTCGTCGTGACGCCGTCGAGGATCCCCCAGCGGGCGACGGTGCGGATCTCTTCGATGTCGGCGGTGTCGAGGAAGATCTTCATGGCGGGCAGGCTCCTTGGGTTCGAGGCCGCTGATTCTACGCTCGCCGCCGCGGAGACCCTCCGCTCGGGCGATCCGGCATGATCGGGCGATGTCCGATCGGCTCGGCGTCCTCCGCGACCCATCATTCCGGACGTTCTGGATCGGCGAGTCGATCTCCTTCATCGGCAGTCATGTCACCGAGCTCGCGTTCCCGCTCACCGCGGTCCTGCTCCTGCACGCGACCGCGGATCAGATGGGGCTCCTGACCGCGATCGGTTACGTTCCCTTCCTCCTCATCGGGCTGCTGACGGGCGTATGGGTCGACCGTCTTCGACGGCGGCCGATCCTCATCGCCACGGATCTCGTCGCCGCGGCCGCGGTCGGCCTCGTGCCGGTGGCCTTCCTGCTCGATTCGTTGCGGATCGAAGTCGTCTTCCTGTCCGCATTCGTCATGGGCTTCGTCGAGGTCGTCACGCCGGTCGCGTCGCAGTCGTTCGTGCCAACGCTTGCGGGTCGCGACCGGCTCGTCGAGGCCAACGCCCGCCTGGAGGCGTCGCACTCGGTCGCATCGATCGCGGGGCCGTCGCTCGGCGGCGTCCTCGTCCAGATCCTCACGGCGCCCGTTGCGCTCGTCGTCGACTCCGTTTCCTACCTCATCTCGGCGGCCGCCCTCGCGTCGATCCGGGTGGACGAGCCGGCTCCGTGGCGAGCGGACCGGGACGTCTCAATGCGTGGCCAGATCGCCGATGGCCTCCGGCTCGTCGCCGCGACCCCGATTCTGCGCGCGCTCGTCACCTGCGGGTCGATCCACAACTTCTTCAGCCGGATGATCGACGCGCTCTTCGTCCTCTACGCGGTCACCACCCTCGGGCTCGAGCCCGCCGGGATCGGCCTCGTCCTCGCCGCGGCCGGCCCGGGTTCGCTCCTCGGCGCCCTCACCGTGGGGCGGCTCGACGAACGGCTCGGCGTGGGGCGGCTGATCGTCGTCAGCCAGATCGGTACCGGGATCTCAAGGCTCCTCGTGCCGGTCGCCGGCCTCACGGGTGGCGGCGCCGGCGCGATCGCGATCCTCGCCGCGAGCACGTTCGTCCTCGGGCTCGTCCGGACGGCGTTCAACGTGACCCAGGTCAGCCTGCGGGTCGCGATCACCGAGGACCGGATGCACGGCCGGGTGAACGCGACGATGCGATTCGTGATGTGGGGCGTCACCCCGTTCGGCGCGGTCGCCGGTGGTCTCCTGGCGGCGTCGGCGTTCGGACTCGAGCGGACGCTCGTGCTGGCGGGTCTCGGCGTCCTGGCCGCGACGCTTCCGTTGCTCACCCCGGCGATCCGCTCCGTCCGTGCGATCCCGACCGGGATCGGCTGAGAGCCGCCGCTCAGCCGTTCGGCCGGAGGGCGTGCCGAAGCGCGCCCTCGGCTTCCTCCGACAAAGTCGACTGGACGACGTCGCCGCGAAGATCGCGCACCACCGGCATGACGGCATCGAGATCGGCCTCGCGAACCACGAGGAACAACGCCGACCGGCCAGGGCGCAGCGTGGACTTGACCTCGTCGACGAACCGCGGGCTGACCCCGCGGTCGAGTGCGACCCCGATGGCCGCGCCGGCGGCCGCACCGATCGCGGCCCCCACGATCGGGAAGAGGAACGTCACGAGCCCGCCCACGACGGCGCCGATCACCGTCGCGGTCTCCGTGGTCCCGCTGACCTCGTTCTTCACGTGGGCCGTGCCGTCCGGGTCACGCTGGATGAGTGCGGTGTCCTCGAGCGAGATCTTGCCCGTGCTCTCGAGCGAGCGGATCCGGCCGAGCGCGGTCCGCGCATCGTCGAAGTGATCGAACGCGACGACGATCAGCTGGTTCATTTCCGGACCTCCCGTCCGCGACGCTCCTCTGTCCGCATTGTCGATCCGTCGGCCGGATCCCGCTTCGGAGGAGGACGAGGTCAGCGGTCCTCCAGGCGGCGGCGATCGGGCGCCGGACCGACGAGCCGGGCCCACGGAACACCCCACGCCGTCACGAGCGCGATGACCCAGAGCACGGGCCGGAGCGGCGCCTGGCGGATGAGATCGGGGAGCGCGGCGGCGACGTCCTCCGGCTGGGCGATCGGAATCCGGGAGGTGTCGAGGTGGGCCTCCGTGGCGAGGATGCTCGAGACGATCAGGTACTCGCCGACGACGAGGGCGAGCGCCGTGAGGAGGACGCTGAACAGGACGAGCGGGAACGACGTCCGCCCGCGGCCGCCGAGGACGACGCCGATCGCGACGCCCGCGCCAACCAGCCACGAAAGGTAGAAGAAGCCGCGGGTCATGTTGAAGTCGAACCAGATCCACAGCGCCGTCACCAACGTGCCGAAGACCAGGCCGCCGAAGATCCCGCCGATCAGGCTCGGATCGCGCGGTGGCATCGCGCTGAGCCCGGGCGCGCCCGCGCGACCGCCGGCGTCGTGGAACTCGGCGGTCGCCCGCGGCGCGCGGCACTTGTAGCAGCGCTTCG
>DASSMI010000155.1:0-20967 GCA_035688935.1 Candidatus Limnocylindrales bacterium
GGCCGCACCCCGCAGGTCCGCAATCGGGAAGAAGCACCGACGCGGTTGCCTCGCCTACGGTGAGCGGGACGCAAGCGAAGGAGGCGTGATGATCAGCCGCATGAACCACGTGAACGTGTTCGTCCTCGACCAGGAGCGGGCGAAGACCTTCTACACCGAGACCCTCGGGTTCGAGCTCCGCAACGACGCCACGCTGGACGGCTTCCGCTGGCTGACCGTCGGGCCGAAGGACCAGAAGGACATGAACATCCTCCTGGCCTACCCTGCTCCGCCGATGTTCACGCCCGACGACGCAGAGGCGGTCAAAGCCCTCGTCGCCAAGGGCTCGCTCGGCGGCGGCGTCTTCGAAACGCCGGATTGCCGGAAGACGTTCGAGGAGCTGTCGGCGAAGGGGGTGACCTTCCTCCAGGAGCCGGCCGAGCGGCCGTACGGGATCGAGGCGCTGTTCCGCGACGACTCGGGGAACTGGTTCAGCCTGACCCAGCCGAAGTGGCTCGGCTGACGTGCCGCAACCTCACGCGCTTTGACACGCGCCTGACACGATCCACGAGCCCTCGCCGCGCCAGCGGCGTCCAGGAGATCGCACGCTGACGCGCTAGGCGGGCCGACGTCCGTTCGTGCCCGCCCGGAGGCGCATGGACCGGCTTCGGACCCTCGTCGGGATCTCGATCTTCTGGGTGGGGCTCAGCGTCCTGGGCGACGGCTTCGCCTCGCTCGTCGTCCCCGCACAGCTCGCCGCAGGCGCCGACCCGGCATGGGCGGCCACCGTCATCGGGGGCGTCACGTTCGTCGGGCTGATCGCCGGGATGCTCACGCAGCCCGTGGCGGGCCGCCTCAGCGACCGGCTCTATCCGCGCTGGGGCCGGCGGGGGCTCGTCGTGGCCGGCGCTGCGCTGAGCGTGGGGGCGCTCGCGCTCTTCGCCACCGTCCACGGGATCGTCGCGACGCTCGGCGCGTTCGTGGCGTTGATGATCGCCGTGAACGTCGCCCAGGCCGCACAGCAGGGGTTCATCCCGGATCGCGTCGAGGAGCGCTGGCGCGGCCGCGCATCCGGAGCCAAAGGTGTCGCCGATCTCGGCGGCGCGTTCGTCGGCTTCCTCCTGTTCGGCGCGTTCCTCGCGACCGGGGAGCTTCCGACCGCGCTCGCGATCGCGGCCGGGATCATCGTCGTCACGGCCGTCGGGACCGTCATCCTCGTCCGCGAGCCGGATCGCGCGGCCCGCCCGGGCCCCGTCACCACCGGATCGGACGGCCTGCTTTCGGCGTTCCGCCTGGATCCGTCGGCGCATCCCGTCTTCGTCCGCCTCGTCGTATCGCGGTTCCTCTTCCTCCTGGGGACGTTCGCGATCGGGCGGTTCCTGCTCCTGTTCGTGGCCGACCGCCTCGCCCTCGACCCGACAAGCGCCGCAGGCGATGTCGGCGGACTGCTCGCGGTGCTGACGCTCATCACCGCCTTGGGCGCGATCCCGGCCGGCTGGCTCGCCGACCGCTGGAGCGGCCCCGGGACGATGGTCGCGGGATCCGTCGTCTCCGCGGTCGGGGCAGTGCTCCTGATGACCGCCGGGACGGCGGCGACGATCGTTGCGTTCGGCGGCCTGATGTCCGTGGGGTCGGCGGCCTTCGCGGCCGCGAACTGGAAGCTCACAGCCGACGCCGTCCCGCGGGACGAGGCGGCCCGATTCCTCGGGATCGCGAACGTCGGCACCGCCGGCGCGGCGGCGGCGGCAGGCCTGCTCGGCCCGGTCGCCGACGTGAGCCGGAGCCTCGCACCGGGGCTCGGCTACGACGCGATCTTCCTCGGCGCCGTCGTTGCCTTCGCCGCGAGCATCGCCGTCGCGTGGCCCCTGCTCGAGCGGGCCGGCCGGACCGCGGTCGCACCGGCCCATCAGATCACGGAGGTCCGACGCGGATGACCACGACCAGGAGCGCCTCGAAGACGGCGAGCTCGACCGCATCGTGGAGCGGCCTGCCGAGGGACAAGACCGACCATCAGCGCTCGTTGCCGCCGAGCATGGCGTCGATGTCCGACCGGTCGCAGCTCCAGCCAACGGCCGGCATCGACATCCCGGCGGTCCTCGCGCAGGCGACGAAGCCGATCGTTCCCGCGCTGAAGAAGATCCGCTACCGGCGCCACGGCCCGCGCGATCACAACCCGCGGGACATCCTCCTGCCCGCCGGATACGCGGCGGACGTCGTCGCCACGGGTCTCACGACGCCCGTCGCGTGCTGCTTCGACGACGAGGGGATGGCCTACGTCCTCGAGGGCGGGCACAAGGTCGGCGCCGCGCCGCGGATCGTGCGGATCGATCCCCGGACCGGCCGCCAGGACGTGTTCTTCAGGTGGCCCGCCGAGCGCTGGCGGAAGACCGGCTCCGTGACCGGCGGCGTCTGGCACGACGGCTGGCTGTATGTCTGCAACACCGACACGGTGTCGCGGATCGACGCGACCGGCCGGATCGAGGACATCGTCACCGGGCTCCCCGGCCGCGGCGACCACCAGGTCAACCAGCCGGTCTTCGGCCCCGATGAGAAGCTCTACTTCGCCGTCGGCAGCAACACGAATTCCGGCGTGGTGGGTCCCGACAACGCCGCATACGAGTGGCTCCCCGACCATCCACGTGAGCACGACGTGCCCGCCCACGACATCACGCTCGCGGGCCGCGATCGCGAGTCCCACGACGTGCTCGGCGACCAGACGCGAACGGTCCGGACCGGCGCCTTCGTCCCGTACGGAACCGAGACGTCGGCAGGCCAGGTGATCCCGGGTGAGACGAAGTCGACGGCGCTCCTCCGCTGCGATCCGGACGGGTCGAACCTCGAGGTCGTCGCCTGGGGCCTCCGGAACCCGTACGGGATCGCCTTCCGCGAAGATGGCCGCCTGTTCGTGACGGAACACGGCATGGACGATCGCAGCCGCCATGTCATCGCCGACTACGACGACTTCTACGAGATCGTCGAGGGGGCCTGGTACGGCTGGCCGGACTTCGCGTCCGGGATCCGGCTCGACGATCCGCGCTGGGGTCCCGGCGGCAGCGACCGCGAGCCCGTCCTCCAGACCCATCCGGATCCCGATCCGCCCAAACCCTTCGTGACGTTCGCGCCGCACGCCGCGGCGAACGGTTTCGCCTTCTCGCCCGGGGGCGACTTCGGTTTCGGTGGCGACGCCTTCGTCGCCCTGTTCGGCGACCTCGCTCCGGTGACGACCGCGCGGATCGGCCGGCCCGTGGGCTACAAGGTCGCCCGGGTCGACATGACCACCCGGGCCGTCGTGGACTTCGCCGTCAATCGGATCGAAGGTCCGGCATCGAAGCTGCCGCACGCGGGCTTCGAGCGTCCGTCGGATTGCACCTTCGGCCCCGATGGCGCGCTCTACGTGACCGATTGGGGCGAGATCGACATCGCACCCGAGGCGGGCGGCGTCCGGATGCAGGAGGGCACGGGGACGCTGTGGCGGATCCGCCGGACGGCTGGTCCCGCCGGGGAGCGGCCGCCGACGCCGGCGACATTCCCGTTCTACGTCGCGCAGCTCGCGACCTGGATCGCGGTCCCGGCCGCGGTCGGGGCCGCGGCGATCCGGCTGATTCGACGGCGGCGCCGATGACGGCGCCCGATGGATCGCACCGAGACAAGGGAAGGAGCGTCCGCACATGGAAAGTCGCCTGAAGCTCGCGGGACATCCGATCCACCCGATGCTGATCGTCCTGCCCCTGGGCCTCCTCGCGACCGGGACGATCATGGACATCGTCTACCTGGCGACCGGCGATGACCTGTTCGCCGAGGTCGCGTTCTGGAACATCACGGTCGGGGTGATCGGCGGGCTGCTCGCCGCGGTGTTCGGCCTGATCGACTGGCTGGCGATCCCCAGGGGAACGCGGGCGAAGCGGATCGGCGCGTGGCACGGCGGCGGCAACGTGGCGATCGTTCTCGTGTTCATCGTGAGCTGGCTCCTGCGGCTGCCCGATCACGCCTACTCTCCCGACATCCTCCCGTTCGTGCTGGCTCTCCTTGGCGTCCTGGCCGCGCTGATCACGGCCTGGCTCGGCGGCGAGCTGGTGTACCGGCTCCGCGTGGCGGTCGACGACGACGCCGGGCTGGACGCCTCGAACTCGCTGAATCGCGAGGGCATCGCGAGCGCGCGACCGCCGACGGCCGGGAGCGCGGGCTAGCCAGCCCTCGGCGGCGTCTCGACACGGCCCCGCTCGCGCTCGTCTTCGGGGCCCGCGCGTAGACTCGGAGGATCGTGTCCGCGGCCGCCCGGTTCGACCCTGTCGCCCATCGCGCCGCCGTCGAGGCCGTCCGGCTCGACCGCGTCACGCGCCTGCGCGACCCGATGAGCTGGCTCACCCTGACCGGGCTCCACTGGCTCCACCCGGGTGCGCAGCGATTCGGGGCGGATCCGACGAATGAGATCGTCCTGACCGCGGAGGCCGGCCGCATCCCGCCGGTCGCCGGGACCCTCCGGGTGACCGATGGCCGGGTGTTCGTCGAGGGCGCGGACCCGGCTCTGACGATCGACGGACGGCCGGCGCCCGCCGGCGTCGAGCTCGACGACGACACGGCCGATCCGCCGACGGTCCTCGCGCTCGGGCCGTTGCGGATGGTCCTCATCCGTCGCGGCGCCGACCGTCTCGGGCTGCGCGTCCGCGACACCTCGGCCCTCGTCCTCCGGACCTTCGCCGGGCTGCCGTTCTTCCCGATCGATCCGCGGTGGCGGGTCGTCGGCCGGCTCGAGCGGGCCGCAGCCGGGACGACGATGCCGGTCCCGGACGTCCTCGGCGACGTCAACGAGGAGCCGTCACCGGGCGTCGTCGCGTTCACCCTGGAGGGACAGCCGTGCCGGGTCGCCACGCTCGAATCTCGACCGGGCCACCTCTGGCTCGTCTTCGGCGATCAGACGAACGGCCACGAGACATACGCCGGCGGCCGCTTCCTCGTGACGGGCGAGGTCCAGCCGGATGACCGCGTCGAGATCGATTTCAACATCGCCTACAACCCGCCGTGCGTCTTCTCGCCGTACGCGACGTGCCCGCTCCCGCCGCCCGGAAACCGGTTGCCGTTCCGCGTGGAGGCGGGCGAACGCGTGTGGAGGCCCGCCCACTGAGCGAAGGAGCCCAAATGGAGTCGAAGAACCTCGCCGATCTCTACGCGCTGCCGGCCGTCCCGTGGTCGCGCGCGCTCGAGGCGCTCGAGAGCAACCAGCAGTCCGGCAACGGGACGTCGTTCCTCGCGACGGTCCGGCCCGACGGCCGTCCGCACGTCGCGGGTGTCGGCGCGATCTGGGCCGACGGCAAGGTCTGGGTCGTGAGCGGACCCGGGACGCGGAAGAGCCGGAACCTCGCGGAGCGGCCGATCTGCTCGATCGCGATGTCGTTCGAGGGGATCGATCTCGTCATCGAGGGGCGCGCCGAGCGGGTCACGGACGACGCGACCCTCGAGGGGATCGCGAAGCGGTACGCGGCCTCCGGCTGGCCCGCCCGAGTCGAGAACGGCGCGTTCACCTACGACTACAGTGCGCCGAGCGCCGGACCCCCGCCCTGGTACGTCTATGCGATCACGCCGACGACGGTCTACGGGGTCCTCGCGGCGGAACCCGGCGGCGCGACGCGCTGGCGCTTCGAGGGCTGAGCTCGGCCGTCGCGGTCATGGCTCCCAGCGGACGCGGATCGGGCCGTCGAGACCGGGCAACGGCAGCGAGGCCGCCTCGGCCTCGACGGCAGCGCGGCGGTCGGGCGACAGAGGGCGCCACGGCTCGATCGCGACGTCTGCGCCTCCGCGCCGCCACGTCCCGGCGACCTCGCCATCGATGAGAACCGCGCCGGGCCACACCCGCGATGTCCAGAGCCTCGAGCGCTGCTTCGCATCGGGAACGAGCAGCGCACGGTCCGGATCCTGGAGGAGGTAGAAGGTGTCGCCGCTCGGGAGGAGCCGTGCCGGCGCGGGATCGGCCGCCGCCGCCCGGAACCCGGTCTCGTCCTCCGCCAGGATCCACGCATCGCCGATCGGGGTCCGCACCCCGGTGAGGGCGCCGGCGAGACCGTCGAACGCGGCGTTGATCGTCGCCGGCCGGACGCCGGCCCAGTCGCCGAACCCCTGGCGCGTGCCGGGCCCGAACACACGGAGGTAGCGGCGCGCGAGCTCGAGCCTTGCCTCGTGCGGGTCCATGTCCGGCGCGGGGACCGTCCAGATCGTGGGCTGCCGGGCGCCCTCCCACCGGATGAGGATCCGGCCGGTCGTCGTTCCGTACCGGAGGGAGTTCGGGTTCCGCCCGAGCCCGCGGCCCGCCTCCCCGTAGGGCATCGCGCGGCCGGCGAGGAACGCCTCGAGCTGATCCGCGGTGTCGATCGCGAACCGCCGCTTCGCGTCGTCCACCGGCAGCCGCCCGAGCGTGAACGGCGCGCGATCGACCGCGGCGACGACGTAGGCGCTGAACCGAGGGCCCCAGACCTGGACCAGGGACGGGTCGTCGAGGATGCCGGGGCCGGTTCCTTCGACGCGGGCGTGGATCGACAGGATCGCGGCGCGCGGCATGCTGTCCGAGAGCCCCGCCCAGGCGGCGACCCGCAGGGACGCCGCCCCGGCGGGCAGCCGCTCGTCGAGCGAGCTGACGGCGCGACGGCGGGCGAGGATCTGGTCGCGGCTGAGCACGAGGGGCGCACCGACCGTTGCCATCCTCCGCGACGATAGCGGACGCCCCGGTCCGAAGCTGACGCGAATCCGTTCGCCGACCGATCGCGCCCACCGAAGAAGTCCGCTGGTCCTCGTGGCCCAGCGGATCTGGCCGGATGGTCCCGTCGCCCGGCGCTCGACGGGTGTTCTGGACCAGCGCGATTGGGTCGAAGGTACTGGTTCGGTTCTGTCGACTGGGTCGGTGCCCCGCGCAGGTGGCCGAGGACGATCGCCGTCCGATCAGTGGCCGGCCGCCTTCCCGTCACCCTTGTTGGCCCGCCGGATCGGGAAAGGGACTCATGGGCTCGAATCAGATCAGCCGTCGCCGGAAGGTGGCGGTGTTGATGGCCGCGTTCGGCCTCACGATCGCCGTATCGGGCGTCGCCGACGCGGCGTACACCTACTCGAACTCGACGCGGATCTACGCCTGCGTCAACAAGAAGACGCACGTCGCGCAGATCGTCGTCCCGAAGAACGGCGTCCGCCAGTGCCACACGTGGGAGATCCCCGTGTCGTGGGCCAAGGCCGGGACGCCCGGTGCGACCGGCGCCACCGGTGCGACTGGCGCGACGGGTGCGACTGGTGCGACCGGCGCCACCGGCGCCACCGGCGCCACCGGCGCAACCGGCGCGACCGGCGCGACCGGTCCGGCCGGCCCGGCGGGAGCCGACGGCGCGCTGGGTCCTGCAGGTCCGGCTGGTGCGGACGGGGCGACCGGCCCTGCTGGTCCCGACGGCGCGACAGGTCCCGCCGGTCCTGCTGGCGCCGATGGCGCGACCGGTCCCGCCGGTGCGGACGGGGCCACGGGTCCGGCCGGCGCCGATGGGGCGACGGGTCCGGCCGGAGCCGACGGCGCGGCTGGCCCCCAGGGGCCGCAGGGCGATGTCGGCCCGATGGGCCCGGCCGGCGCCGACGGCGCGACCGGTCCTGCCGGCCCGCAGGGCGATCCGGGGCCGCAGGGTCCCCAGGGCGACGTGGGCCCGATGGGCCCGGCCGGCGCCGACGGCGCGACCGGTCCCGCCGGACCCCAGGGTCCCAAGGGTGACACCGGCGCGGATGGCCCGCCGTTCGGCGGCAGCGTGATCGTCACGGGCTCCGTGGTGTCGAACACCGGCGCCACGGCAACCGCCTCGGCCACCGCGACGTGTGGTGCCGGACAGGTGATGCTCGGCGGCGGCGGCGTCCTGACGACGACCGATTCGCTCACGAAGGTCGCGCTGGTCGCGTCGTATCCGAGCGCATCGGCGACATGGACCGTCTCCGGGTCGTCGACGATCCCGACGAACAAGAGCTGGACGATCCAGGCGTACGTGCTCTGCACGGCCTAGCCGACACCTGATCGGATCCTCCGGTCACCAGACGCCCCGTCGACCTCGGTCGGCGGGGCGTCGCCATGTCGGTCAGGTTCGATCCGGCGGAGCCACCCCGTCGAGCTGCGCCTCGAGTCGGTCCGCCGCCGGCAGGACGTAGCGGGTCGTCACCAGCGCCCCGAAGGACACGCTGACGGTCACGAGAGCCACGATCGCGACGGTGCTGAGGACGAGGAACGCCGCGAGGCCCACCCCGAGCAGCCCGATCCGGATCGGGTGGGCCAGAACGAGGAGCGCGGCGAGCCGGAGCCGAAGCCGGAGCGGGGTGCGGGCGCGCTCCGGATCCTCGAGGATCGGCCACGCCGTCCACGCGACGAGCCAGAGCACCGCGAGTCCCCAGGCCGCCATCGTCGCGATCGCCCAGCCGAGCGGTGAGTCGCCGCCCAGGCCGATGACGAGGTTCGTCCCGAGGACGAGGAGCGCGAGGACGACGCCGGTTCCGACCGCCAGCGTTCGGGCGACGTCCGAGCGCCACGCGTCGACCGCGTCCCAGAAGCTCACGCTGGAGCCGCGCACGATCCGGGTCGTCACGCGGAAGACGCCCGCCGTCGGGATCGCGAGGAGCGGGACGAGCACGATCGCGATGGGGACGACCACCGCCGCCGCGGCCAGCGCCATCGCGACGACCGCCCAGACGACGTTCGCCGGCAGGAGACGCCACGAGTGGTAGAAGAAGTCGCCGAGCGCGGCCCGGACCGCTCCGCCGAGCGACGGGGCGGTGGGCGCGGCCCGCGAGGCGGCGGGCGCACCGATCGGGACGGCGTCAGCCCTTGACGCCACTGGCCGCGATCCCTTCGACGAAGTAGCGCTGGAAGAAGATGTACAGCACCAGGATCGGGATGGTCGCGAGCACGACCATCGCCATGAGCGGGGGCCAGTTCGTCTGGAATTCGGTCCGGAAGAACGTCAGCGCGATCGGGATCGTGACGAACTCGCGCGTGGTGAGGAGCACGAGCGGCCAGAAGAACGCATTCCAGGCGCCCTGGAATTGAAGGATCGCGACCGCCGACAGCGCCGGGGTGGCGAGCGGCAGCATCACCCGCCAGAACGTGGTGAAGAACCCGGCGCCGTCGATGCGTGCCGCCTCCTCGATCTCGCGAGGGATCGACAGGAAGTACTGACGCATCAGGAAGATGTTCGTGCCCATCACGGCCATGACGATGATCACGGCGAGGTACTGGCCGGGGCCGCGCGTGAGCCCGACGGCGTCGAAGATCAGGTAGACCGGCACGAGCCGGAGCTGGTCGGGGATCATCAGCGTCGCGAGGACGACGAGAAACAGGATCTCGCGCCCCGGGAACCGCAGGCGCGCGAACGCGTACCCCGCGAGGCTCGCGAGGACCAGGTTCGACAACGTGATCGCGAGCGCGATCCCGAAGCTGTTCGCGAACAGCCGGATCAGCGATGGGTTCAGCCGCTCGAGGAGGTACTGCCAGCCGTACGTGGTGATGGGCTGGGGGATCACGGTGAGATTGACAGAATCGGCCTGTGTCTTGAACGACGTGATCAGCGACCACGCGAATGGAATGAACATGAGGACCGCGTAGCCGATCATCAGGGCGTACGCGATCCGCCGCCGCCAGTGCGCACCCGTGTCGCCGACGCGGCGCACCGCGGGCTCGACCGCGCCGGCCTTGGGGTTGATCGCCGCGACACCGGCCTGGGCGACGCCCGTGTTGACCGGGGGCGGGACGGAGTCGGTCATCGCCCGGTCCTCACCATGCGGGCGCCGACCCGAACAGCCGGCGCTGGATGAGCGTGATCGTGAAGATGATCGCGAAGAGGATCAGCCCGACCGCCGCGGCACGATCGAAGTCGAACTTGAAGAACGCCAGGTTGTAGAGGTACAGGACGACCGACATCAGTGCGTTCGCCGGATCGCCCGTGGTCCCACCGGCGATCCGCGCCTGGTCGAACAGCTGTAGCGCGCCGATGACGGCGACGGTCGCCACGAAGTAGTGGCCCGGTTTCAGGAGCGGGAACGTGATCCGCCAGAACATCTGCCAGCTGCCCGCGCCGTCGATCGCGGCGGCCTCGTAGACCTCGCCGGGGATCGTCTGCAGCGACGCCAGGTAGAAGAGCATGAACGTGCCCGATGTCGTCCACGCGTTCAGGAGGATCACGGAGTTCAGGGCGGTGTGGGAATCGCCGATCCAGTTCTGGTTCGGGCCGTAGCCGAGCAGCTGGAAGATCGGGTTGAGTCCCAGCGCGCCGCGGATCCCGTTGAACAGCCCGTCCGGCGCGGCGAGGAAGATCCACAGGACCGTGACCGCGGCCGACGAGGCGATCGCCGGGAAGTAGAACGCCGCCCGGAAGAACGTCCGACCGCGGAGCTTCTGGTTGACGAGGACGGCCAGGAACAGGCCGACGGCCATCGTCAGCGGGACCCAGACGACGGCGTAGTAGACGCTGTTCTGGATCGCCCGGATGAAGATCGGGTCCTTGAAGACGTTCTGGTAGTTCTGGATCCCGATGAACGCCCCCGCGCCGCTCCGGATGTTCCACTGGAAGACGCTGATGTACAGGGCGTAGAGGATCGACCCGATGTTCAGGATGAGGAAGAGCACCATCGGGATGGCGACGAAGGCATATCCGGCCAGCGCCTCGGAGCGCTGACCGATGCCGGCGGACGCTCTAGGGTCTCGAGCGCTCGCAATCGCCATTCGCGGAGTCCCTCCTCGATCGAAGGCGTCAGGATGGGCGGCGGCCGCGGCGTCACCGCGGACCGCCGCCCGATTGGGCTAGCTCGCGAGCGCGGTGTCGACGGCGGCCTTCGTCGCCTCGATCACCTTGTCGGCGTTGTAGGTCTTGTCCTGGATCTCCTTGGTGAAGGCGTCCTGGAACGCCTTCTGGACGTCCGCGTAGTTCTTCATGAACCCGGAGCCCGGCTTGGCGAACTGGGCCTGGGCCACGAGGACGTCCTTACCCTTCGGCGTCGGAACGTCCGAGCGGCTCGGCAGGGCGACGCCGCCCTCCGTCCACTTCGTCATGCCGTCCTTGCCGACGAGGTACTGGATCAGCGTCCAGGCCTGGTCCTTGTTCTTCGAATCCGCCCCGATCGCGTACGCGGCGGTGTAGGAGATCGTCACCGGACTCCCCGACGAGCCGGTCGGGACCTGACCCCAGGCGTATTTCACGTCCGGGTAGGTCGAGGTCATCGCGGGATCGAGCCAGCCGCCCTCGAACGTGATCGCGGCGTGCTTCTTGCCCAGGCTGGTGCCGCACCAGTCGTCGCCCATGTCGCTGGCGGTCATCCCGATGCCGTTCTTGAACAGATCGAGATACCACTGGACGGCCGCCTTCGTCTCCGGCGTGTCCACCATGTTCTGGGTGCCGTCGTCGGAGACGATGTGCCCGCCCTGGGCGTAGATGAACGTGAGGCCGCGGTCGAGGCCCGGGTTCAGGCACATCGGCGCCTTGAGGCCGTCCTTGCCCTTCAGTGCCGTGGCCGCACTGACCAGCTCGTCGAGCGTCGTCGGGGCGGTCGGGACTTCGGCGGTGTTATAGGCCATCCCGATCGTGTTGCCGTCCTTCGGCAGCCCGTAGGTCTTGCCGTCGCTGCCCTTGAACGGGGACAGGTAGCCCGGGAAGAACGTGCTCGTGTCGAAGCCCTGCTTGGCGATGTAGTCGTCGAGCGGCTCGAGGAAGCCTTGGTCCGCCCACGGCTGGCCGAAGCTGGCATCGACGTAGAAGACGTCCGGGACGTTCTTCGACGCGAAGTTCGTGGCCATGACCGTCGGGTAGTCGCCGGTGATGACCTTGTAGTCGACCTTCACGTTCGGATAGGCGGTCTGGAAGGCCGCGACGGTGTCCTGGAGCGCCTTGTTCTCGGCGTCGGACGACTGCCAGCCCGAGAGGACCGCGGTTCCCGAGATGCTTGCGGGATCGAACCCGCCACCGCTCGGGGCGGTGCTCTCGCCGCCCGTACTGGCGGCGGGCGATGTGCTGGCGCCGCCGCCGGTGCCGGTGCTGCCGGCCGGGGACGAGCTGGACCCTGAGCTGCTGCAAGCCCCGGCGATCAGCACGATCGCTGCGGCAGCCGCTGTCAAACGGCGCATGCGTACCTCCTCCATGCGCCATGCCGCCGGAGCGGCCGGCGCGCACTGTGTCTCACCACGGCGAGATCTGTGTCCGAGATCGAGCGTGGCGGCGGAGGGTCATCGCCGGGCTGGCGACCGCCAGTCGCGGGCTCACAACTGCGTTGCAAGATCCCGGGGCTGCGTGATCAGCGCGTTGCTGCGGTCAGCTCCGAGATCCGGCGCTCGAGGAAAGCGCGCTCCGGCTCGTTCGCGGTGAGCTCGAGCGCTCGCCGGTAGGCCTCGACCGCCTCGCTGCGGCGATCCAGCCGCCGGAGCAGATCCGCGCGGGCTGCGTGCAGGTACGGGTAGCTCTCGAGGTGCCCGCCCGCGGCGACCGCCTCCACGATCTGCAGGCCCGCGGTCGGGCCGTCGGCCATCGCGATCGCAACGGCACGGTTGAGCTCGACGACGGGCGACGGGACCATGTCCCCGAGGACCCGGTAAAGCGCCGCGATCTGCGGCCAGTCCGTCTCGTCGGTCGTGGCCGCGTCGTCATGGAGTGCCGCGATCGCCGCCTGGATCTGGTACGGCCCGACACGACGCATCCGCATCGCCCGGTCGAGGAGCGCCGCTCCCTCGTCGATCCGCGCCCGGTCCCAGCGGGTCCGATCCTGGTCCTCGAGCAGGACGAGGTCGCCCGCCGCCGACGTCCGCGCGGCGCGCCGGGCGTCGTGGAGGAGCATCAACGCGAGGAGCCCCAGGACCTCCGGCTCGTCCGGCATGAGGGACGCCAGGACGCGACCCAGGCGGATCGCCTCGGACGCGAGCTCACCGCGGATCAGGTGTTCGCCGGCCGAGGCGTCGTAGCCCTCGTTGAAGACGAGGTAGAGAACCCGCAGGACGCCGTCGAGGCGCTCGGGCAGGGCATGGTCGTCGGGGACCCGGTACGGGATCCCGGCGTCGCGGATCTTTCGTTTCGCCCGGACGAGCCGTTGCGCGAGCGTCGCCTCGGGAACGAGGAAGGCACGGGCGATCTCCGGCGTCGAGAGCCCGCCGAGCGTCCGCAGCGTCAAGGCGACCCGCGCGTCCATCGCGAGGGCCGGATGACAGCACGTGAAGATCAGCCGCAGCCGGTCGTCCACGATCGGACTCATCGGATCAGCGCCTTCGGCCGCCGCCGCCGGATCGATCGCCGCGAGCTCCTCCTCGATCGCCGCGTGGCGCTCGAGGATCGCCTGCTTCTCGGCAAGGACCTTCCGCCGCCGGAGCCGATCGATCGCCCGGTTCCGGGCGGTCGTCGTGATCCACGCCCCGGGGTTGTCGGGGATCCCGCGCTCCGGCCACGTCTCGAGGGCCGTGATGAACGCGTCCTGGACGGCTTCCTCGGCCAGATCGAAGTCGCCCAGGACCCGGATCAAGGTGGCGACGGCGCGGCCCTGTTCCTCGCGGAACAGCTGGTCGACGACTCGGTGCGCGCGGTCCTCGGTCAAGCGCCCGCGGCCGCCGCCTCCGCCTCGGCCATGGCGTACTCCGGCGGAAGCTCCCAGATCGGGCGGACCTCGACCGACCCGTAGGCGGCGGCCGGGATCCGCGCGGCGACCTCGATCGCCTCGTCGAGATCGCGGGCTTCGATCAGGTAGAACCCGCCGAGCGCCTCCTTCGTCTCCGCGAACGGCCCGTCGGTCGCGACGGTATCGCCGTCAACGACCCGGACGGTCGTCGCCGTGGTCGTCGGCGCCAGTGCCTCGCCGGCCCGGAAGAGCCCACGCCGCTTCACGTCGGCGGTGAACTGGGCGTACTTGGCGTGCTCGACCTGCTGGACCTCGGGCGGCGGCAGCTCGTTCGTTTCCTGCGTGTAGATCAGGAGCAGGTAGCGCATCCGTCGGTCTCCTCGCGCGGTGCGGCTCGCTCGGCCGCGTCTCTGATCCCACGACGAACGGCCGGCGTCCCGATCGACACGCTGCGGATCACAACGCTCCGCCCAGGATCGGCTCGCGCAGGTTGCGACCGAGCGCGACCGGCACCTCCGGCTCGGGCGGCGCTTCGTCGGCCGCCGCGCGCGCCTCGGCGGCGGCCGACTCGATGAGCGGCCGGAGCGCCGCCAGGCCGTTCTGGATGCTGACGTCGAGGTTCGGGAGCAGCCGCTCCGCGATCGCCCGGTCCTTGGCGGATCTGGGCCGCGCGAACCGCATCTCGACCTTCGTCCGGCCTCCGCCCAGGTCCATCAGGATGAAGCTGTTGACGAGCTTCGGAACACCGGGCTGGGGCAGCTGCGAGCGAACCGTCACGTAGTCGACGGGCCGCCAGTCGAGGACCTCCTCGACGATCGTGTCCTTGCCGTGGATGCAGTGGTTGACCGTGCCGACCCCGCGGCGGCCGGCGGCGCCCTCGACCTGCTCGATTCCCGTCGCGCCGTCCTGCCACTGGATCCGTCGGGCCGGGGACGTGATCCAGTCCCAGACGAGCGCCTGCGGCGCGTCGAACTCGATCTCGTAGGTCCGGGCGGAGTCCTTCGGCTCGACGACCACCCGCGCGCGGTCCATCTCGGCGGTCCACGCGGCCTCGAGGTCGCGGACCCAGCAGGTGATCTCGCCGACGCCCTCATACGCCTCGCGATGCTCGCTGAGGCCGGCCGCCTCCGGGTCGTCCAGGCCCATGGCCGCCAGGCAGCCCTCGCTGTACATCGCGTAGGCGCGCAGCCCGGTCTCCTCGCCGACGTGGTTCTTCAGGAGCCGGTGGACGACGATCACGTCGCTGCCGACGAGCTCCTCCCAGCCACCGATCCGCTGGCGGATGACCTGGCCATGGTGGGCCACGACCTTCAGGTCGAGGTTCGGGACGAGGATGCAGGCGTTGCACTCACACGTCGACGCCTGCTTGACGTCGCGCAGGCGGCGACGGAAGGCGAAATAGCAGCGCTCGATCGTGTCCTGGAGCTGGGCGGCATCGATCCGATCGGTGATCGCGTAGGCGAACGCGGCATCGCCCTCCAGCTTCGCGAGCTTGAACGTGGGCCGGAACGCGCCGACGACGGTCGACATCAGGTCGGCGAGGATGTCCTGGGCGTGGTCGAGCTCGGCACCGGCGAGGAAGCCGGTGTATCCGGAGATGTCGGCGATGACGAGACAGGCGGGTTCGGGCTTGCTGAGCATCCTGGCGTGACGTCCCTCGCGAGCCTCCATCATCGACCCTCGGCCGACGCGTGTCACGGCTCGCTGGTTGGGATTTCGAGGCGGGCGCCGGCGTGGATCACCGCCGACTCGGTCATGCTTCCAGCGAGACCGCGTCACCGACAATCGCGGCGGCTCCGTCGCCCGGGTTGCATTCCAAGAAGGCGTATCCGGCGACTCGGCACGGGTCGCGGCGTTCTTGAGCCGCAGTGATGAGGCCCCGAATCCGTCTCTCTGGCGCATGGCCATGCATCCTCGACATCAGGGGCTGGCTTCGAAGCGAGAGTCCAGCCGATGACGCCTTCTTGGAATTGGCGGCCGCCAGCTGAGCTGACCCGCCTCGAGACGCGTCACGCGCGGGCGATCGCGACCTCGACCTCGTCGCCGACCTTGGCACCGGCCGACTTCAGCGCCGCCGCGCTCGTGCCGACGCAATAGCCGCCACCGGCCACGAGCATCCCGCTGCCGGCGTAGGGTGCGCCGTTCAGCGTCCCCGACACCCGATACTGCTTCCGGCCGCCCAGGCGGTCCACGAGATCGGCCGGCACGTCGACGACCGCCAGTCCCCGGCCGGCGGCCTCGTCCCAGTACCGCACCCGGCCACGGAACGTCACTCGTTCGGTTTCGCCCATCCCGCCGTCTCCTTGCGACCGCCGCTAGCATCGCACCATGCCCACCCGGAAGGAGATCCTCGAGATCGGGGGCCGAGAGGTCTCCATCTCGAACCCGGACAAGCTGTACTTCCCCGACGCGGGCGTGTCGAAGCTCGATCTCGTCCACTACTACCTCGCGATCGCCGATGGAGCGCTGCGCGGCGCCGGCGGGCGCCCGATGGCCCTCAAGCGCTTCGTCGATGGCATCACCAAGGAGCCGTTCTTCCAGAAGCGCGCGCCGGACAACACGCCCGAGTGGATCCGGACGGCCGAGCTCACGTTCCCGTCGGGGCGAACCGCCGACGAGATTGTCCTCGATGAGCCGGCCGGGCTCGCGTGGGTCGTCAACCTGGGCTGCGTGGATCTCAACCCGCATCCCGTTCGGGCCGACGACCTGGAGCACCCGGACGAGCTCCGCATCGACCTCGACCCCGTCCCCGGCGTGCCGTGGTCGCAGGTCCGCGACGTGGCGCTCGTCTGTCGCGAGTCGCTCGAGGCAGTCGGGCTGATCGGCTGGCCGAAGACCTCGGGCTCGCGCGGAATCCACATCAACATCCGGATCCGGCGCGACTGGACGTACACGCAGGTCCGCCGGGCGGCGCTGGCCCTGGCTCGCGATGTGGAGATGCGGGCTCCCCGGATCGCCACGAGCAAGTGGTGGAAGGAGGAGCGCCACGGCGTCTTCCTCGACTACAACCAGAACGCGAAAGATCGGACGGTGGCCTCCGCCTATTCCGTGCGACCGCTGCCCGATGCGCGCGTGTCGATGCCGCTTCGCTGGGACGAGGTCGCGGATGTCGTCGCCGAGGACTTCACCGTCGCCACGGTTCCGCGGATCTACGCCGAGCGTGGCGATGCCGCCGACGGGATCGACGACGCGGTCGGATCACTCGAGGCCCTCCTCGAGCTGAGCGCCCGCCACGAGTCGGAGGGCCAGGGCGACGCGCCGTGGCCTCCGAACTACGCGAAGCAGGCCGGCGAGCCACCGCGCGTCCAGCCGTCGCGGGCGCGCCGACCCAAGGGCGAGTACGACGAGGGCCGCGGCGTGGAAGGCGGCCCGCCGCCCGAGGTCCAGGCGGAGCGCGCCGCTGCCGTGGCGGCGGGCGATCGCAACGCCGGGCTCCCGACCGAGTGGCCCGGGATGCCGCCGCGCGGCACGCCCGGCGGCTCGCGCCCGACGCCGACGGGTCGGCGCAAGACAAGCATCCCGGTGATCGAGATCAGCCGTGCGGCCTCCAAAGCCGAGGCACTGGAGGGCCTCGATCGGTGGAAGGCGCGCCACCCGGAGGCGGCTGCTCATCTGGAGCCGGCCGACGTCCTCACGGACGGGATGCGCGGCCGCTCGTCGCTCTGGTACCGGGTCCGCGTGAACCTGATCCATGTCCCCGAGGCTGACCGGCCTCCGCAGGAGGCGCTCGACCCGGACTTCAATCCGTGGGAGGGATATGAGTGGCCCGATCGGTCCGGGCAACTCGACAGAGCACCGCGACGAAAGAGGGCGAACACGTGACGCACTCGGTCTCAACGTTCTTCACGGGCTATTCCGCCCTCCTCGACGAGAAGCGCGTCGAGGCCGTGGCCGTCGTCATCAGCGATGAAGGCGGCGCGGAGCCCGTCCTGCGGATGGTGATCGTGGACGAAGCCGGGGCGGCCTCGTTAGTGCGCGCAGACCGACTCGACATGTATGGGGCTTACGAGAAGGACGACGACGCAACGCCCACTACCTCGTGATGTTGACGCCCGACTTCAATCCTTGGGAAGGATACGAGTGGCCCGATCGAAGCGGGCAGCTGAACCGGGCACCGCGTCGGTCAGCCAAGCGTCACGATGCCTGACGCCGGGGCTTCTCTGCAGATTGGAGACCTCGTCCGCGTCCGGCGTGATCCCGAATACGGGCCCGGGCCCTGGCCCGCCGAGCCTACGGGCACCGTCACGCCGCACCCTAAAGCCGACGATGGAATGGGAACGACGAGATCGGTCGCCACCATGTCGGGCCCCAGCTGGTTCTACTGGATCGTCTTCGATGAACCGCAGTTCGACGCGGACGGCGGCGGACCCTATGTCTCCGCAGAGGTTCTCGCGAAGTACGTGGAGCCGATTTGAAGTGACGGTGCCGCCCTATGTTGAGCCGTTGACGCCGGACTACGACCCGTGGGCCGGATTCGAGTGGCCGGACCGGAGCGGCCAGCTGGAGCGGGCGCCGCGGAAGAAATCGACCGGCTGAGCCGCTCTTGTCACGCCGCTGCGTCGTTCGGAGTGGAGAACGACGCCTTCTGGGACTCCCGGCAGGCACGATCTCGCGAGACGATCCGGTGACCCAGTGGAGGCAACACCATGACGTTCACCATCCGGTCGGTCCTGCTCCTGATCGCGGTCATCCTCTTCGTCGTCGCCGCTCTCGGCGTGCGAACCGGCGACGTGTCCCTCGCCTGGCTCGGGATGGCGTTCTTCGCCGGGTCGTTCCTCGTGCCGGACACGGTCCTCAGCCGGCGGCCGTAGGTCGCGACTCGGCCGGTTGGATCGCCTGGCGGCCCGCCGGCGCTACGTGCCGAAGATCTTCGCGATCTCGAACGCCGGGGTCTCCTCGAGCTGGTCGTAGCGGCAGTCGGCCGGCGCCTTGTCGTCGCGCCACCGGACGAAGGTCGTCGCGTGACGGAAGCGGTCGCCCTGGAGGTGGTCGTATGCCACCTCGGCGACCCGCTCGGGGCGGAGCGGCTCCCACGACAGGTCCTTGCCGCGGTTCCAACGTGACGTGGCGCCCGGAAGGCGCTGTCCGGAAGCGTCGGCCGCGCCCCACTGCGCCCACTCCGCCCACTCCTGCCATGGATGGCCCTCGGAGGCGTCCTTCCGCCAAGGCTCCAGCTCCTTCGCGAGCGCCGCGCGCTTGTCCCATGTGAACGACGACGTGATCCCGACGTGGTGGAGCTTGCCCTGGTCGTCGAACAGCCCCAGCAGCAGCGATCCGACATGGGTGCCCGGCCCGTTCTTGTGCCAGCGGAAGCCGGCCACCACGCAGTCCGCCGTCCGCTGGTGCTTGATCTTGAGCATCGCCCGCTTGCCGGGCTGATACGGAGCGTCGAGCTTCTTGGCGACCACGCCATCGAGCCCGGCGCCCTCGAACCGGTCGAACCAGTCGGCTGCCAGGGCGCGATCGCGCGTGGCAGGCGTCAGGTGGATCGGCGGCTCGACCGCCGCGAAGGCCGACTCGAGCCGAGCCCGGCGCTCGCCTTGTGGCACCGCGCGCAGGTCCTCGTCGCCGAGCGCGAGCAGATCCCAGCCCACGAAGCTCGCAGGACTCTCCTCCGCGAGCATCTTCACGCGTGACGCGGCGGGGTGGATCCGGAGCAGGAGCGACTCGAACTGGAGCTCGCCGTCGCGCGAGATGACGACCTCGCCGTCGACGACGCACCGCTCCGGGAACGAGGCGAGGATCGGGGCGTGGAGCTCGGGGAAATAGCGGTCGAGGGGCTTCAGGTCCCGGCTCTGGATGAGGACCTCGTCGCCATCGCGGAAGACGATCGCCCGGAAGCCGTCCCACTTCGGCTCGAAGAGCCAGCCCTCAGCGTCCGGAAGCCCGCCGCTCGCCTTCGCCAGCATCGGCTCGAGCGGCGGATCGAACGGAAGGTGCATCGAACCGATAGTAGCGGTCAGGCCATCGAAGCCGGAGCGAAACCTCGGACGACCAGTCGGCGTCCCGGTTCCGCCGCCCGAGCAGCGGCCTGTCGCCTTCGGGCGGCGCATGGAGGACATGGAGATGCGCCAGTTCCTTCGGCGTGGCGGAGCGATGTTCCGCATTCGCCCCCTCTTCCTCGTCACGGTCGCCGCGACCGTTGCTGCGTGCGGGAGTGCCGCGTCTGCGCCGTACCCGCAGTCCGTCGGCGGCGCGGCAGCCGCCGCTGCGTCCGCGGCCCCGGCCTCGGCTGGCGGCGGCAGCGGATCGGCTGACGACCTGAGCGGCTCTGGCGGGTCAGGCGGATCCGGCGGCAACGGCGACCAGGTCGCCGATCTTGACGCGAAGATCATCCGGACCGGTTCGCTCCAGCTGACGGTCGCCGACGTCGACACCGCCACCCGGACGGCACGCGACACGGTCCGGGGCGCCGGCGGTTATGTGGGTGCGTCGGATGAGCAGCGGAACGGGGATCAGCTCGTCGCGACGATCACCTATCGGATCCCGGCGGCATGCTGGGATGACACGCTCGAAGCGATCTCGAAGCTCGGCACCGTCGTCGGGGAGAAGACGAACGCCGCCGAGGTGACGGGTCAGCTCATCGACCTCGACGCGCGGATCCGGAATCTGAAGGCCAGCGAGATCGCCCTGGTCGGGTACGCCGAGAGGGCCGCGAAGACGTCCGACCTGCTGGAGGTCGAAGCTCGGCTCACGGACACGCGTGGTCAGATCGAGCGGCTGGCCGCCCAGCAGGCGGCCCTGACCGACCAGGTCGCGCTCGCCACACTGACGGTCACCTTCGGCACCGAGGTCGTCGCCGTCACCCAGGCCGCCGCCCGATGGGACCCCGCCGCCGAGGTCGACCGCGCGAGCGCGACCCTGATCAGCATCGTCCAAGGGGTCATCAGCTTCCTGATCGTGGTCGCGATCGTGTGGGTCCCGGTGTTGCTGGTCGTCGGCGTCCTGGCCCTGATCGCGCTGCTGCTCGCGCGCCGGCTCGGCTCGCGCCGATTCGGCGGCCCGCCGTCGAGCCCGCCACTCGCGCCGCCGGCAGCGACCGCGCCGAGCGCGGACGCCTGACGCCGATCAGCGAGCCGAGGAGGCCGCCAGCGCGTCCCGGGCGAGCTGGCGGCCCAGGTTCCAGGACGGCCACCCGGCCGCCTCGCCACCCGAGCCGAGCGCGATCCGTCGCTGGTTGAGGAACCGCTCGAGGTCGACCCGATCGGGTCCGACCACGGCGGGCAGTGCCCGCACGAGCGCCGGGATCGCGTCGTCCCCCAGCAGGGCCGCGTATCCGACATCGAGTCCGGACTTCCCGTCCGCCGGAACGAGGGCCGGGTTCAGGACGCGCGCGACGTTCTCTTCGGCGATGACGCGCGACGGCCCGACGACGTTGATGCCGATGAGGACGACGACCCC
>DASSMI010000156.1:0-4255 GCA_035688935.1 Candidatus Limnocylindrales bacterium
GGCTGGCCCGGTGGTCCGGCCCCGGCCGAGTCCGGTCGAGCGTCACGTGCTTCTCGATGACCGTGGCCCCGAGCGCGACCGCCGCGATCGCGACCTCGATCCCGGTCGTGTGGTCCGAGTAGCCGACGTCGGTGCCGAACGTCGATCGGAGCGTCTCCATGGCCCGGAGGTTGACCTCCTCGTCGGGTGCGGGGTACTCGGTCGTGCAGTGGAGGAGCGTCACCCGATCACGCGGCGTCCCGGCCGCGTCGACCGCGTCGAGCGCCGCGGCGACCTCGTCGAGCGACGCCATCCCGGTCGAGAGGAGCATCGGAAGGCCCGGACGGGCCAGATGCCGGAGCAACGGCAGGTTCGTGAGCTCGCCGGATGCCACCTTGACCCGGCGGATCCCGAGCTCGAGGAGGAGGTCGAAGCTCTCGGCGTCGAAGGCGGTCGAGAGGAACTCGATGCCGGCCCGCTCGCAGGCGGCGGCGATCGCCTCGTGGTCCCCGCGCGACAGCTCGAGCCTGCGGACCATCTCGAACTGGCCCTCGTCCGTCCCCGTCGTCGCCTCCTGGTAGGCCGCCTTCGGGGCGGCGCGGGTGATGCTCCGTTCGGTGACGAACGACTGGAACTTGACGATGTCCGCGCCGGCCTCGGCCGCACGCGCCACGAGCTCGAGGGCGACGTCGCGGTCGCCATCGTGGTTGACGCCCGCCTCGGCGATGACGAGGACGCCTATCGGATCCTCCTCGCCGGGATCCCGACATAGACCGCGTCCGGCTCACAGTCCTTCGTCACGACCGCGCCCGAGCCGATCTGCGTGTTGGACCCGATCGTCAGCTTCGCCGCCGCGGTTCCCTGGTTGATCGCGGCGCCGGTGCCGACCATCACGCCCCGCTCGAGATGGACGTTGCCGGAGATCGCGGCGCCGGGCGCCACGTTGACGAAGTCGTCGACCACGACGTCGTGACCCACGGTCACGTTCAGGTTGAAGATGCAGAAGTCGCCGACCTCGATGGCGTTCGTGAACCGCACGCCGGCGCAGACGATCGTTCCGGCGCGGTCCTCGATCCGGGCCCGCTCGTCGCGACCGAACGTGGCCGACGGGTGGATCAGCGTCGGGAAGCGGAAGCGAGCGCGATAGCGCGCCGCGATCCGTTCGCGAACCCCGTTCTCGCCGATCCCGACCGCGTACTCGAGGTCCGTGCGGTCGTCAATCTCCGATTCGAGGAGCACGTCGCCGGGGAAGGTCCACGCGTCGCGCTCCGCGGCGTCGCGGGCGACGTATGCCACGTCGTGCCCGAGCTCCACGGCGACGTCGGCCACCTCGCGGGCGAACCCGCCGGTCCCGAAGATCGCGATCATCGTCATCGCGCCGGGACGATCAGCCGGTGACGTCGATGGAGGCCTTGCGCGGGGGTCGCGTGGGGTGCCACGTCGAGATGATATGCGCGATCCGCTCCCCCACCCGCCCGTCCGAGCCGGGACTCGGCGAGGCCAGGAGTCCCTCGCGGAATGCCGGGTCGAGGGCGTGGCGGAGGGCACGCGCGACCGCTTCCGCGTCGGCCGGGACGTCGATCACGTTCGGCGATCGGCGCCGACCAGCCTGCCGGTCACCGACGTTGACGGCCGGCAGGCCGATCGCCGGCGCCTCGGCGATCGCGCTGGAGCTGTTCCCGAGCATCGCGTCCGCGACGCGGAGGAGGCCCCAGTAGCGCCGTTCGCCGAGCGCGCGGACGGCGATCCGACCCGGGGCATCGGCCGCCGCTTCCAGGGCCGCCAGCACGCCGGCCGCGCCCGGATCGACGTTCGGAAGGGTGATCACGTACGTGGCCGCCACCCGATCGATCGCGGCAGCCACTGCGGCTGCGTCCGCCGTCGGATCGGCGTCGAGCGTCGCCGGATGGACCGTGACCACGACGAGCGGGGGGTCGAGCGAGATGCCGAGGTCCCGCTCGAGCTCGGCGCGATCGGGCAGGTCCGGCCGGTGGAGGGCGTCCAGGCCCGGCGTCCCGACCACGTGGATCGTCGCCGGGTCCTCGCCCATCGCGACGAGCCGCGCGGCGTGCTCCTCGTGGCTGACGAGGTGGAGATGGGCGAGCTTCGAGATCGCGTGGCGGAGGGCGTCGTCGAAGGCGCCGAGCGTCTGCTCGCCGCCGTGGAGATGGACGATCGGGACGCGATCCACCGTCGCGGCGAGGGCTGCTGCGGCCGTCTCGAAGCGGTCGCCGGCCAGCACGAGCGCGTCGGGGTTCGTCCGGCGGAGCGCGGCGCCCACGGCGGCGAGCGCGGTGCTCGCCTGGCGGTCGGCGGGCGGGTCCTCCGTGGATGCGTCGGCCGCCGCGAGCCATTCGAGGAGCTCGTGCGGCTCGAAGCCATCGCGGCGGATCTCTTCGACCGTCGCCCCATGCCGGGGCGAGAGGTGCATCCCGCCGGCGAGCAGGACGAGCTCGAGATCGGGATGGGCGCGGATCGCGGCGGCCGTCGAGTGGAGGATCCCCCAGTCCTGGCGGCCCGTCGTGAGCACGGCGATCCTCCGCCGTTCACCGGGCGCGGGCTCCCTGGATGCAGCGACGTCCCGTGCGCGGTCGTCCGCGGCCGCCGCGAACGCCTCGGCGATGACGAGGTCTGCCGGCTCGTCGATGTCGACGCTGCGCTCCGCCGGGATCTCGAACGCCACGCTGTCCTCGTCGACGAACGTCCGCGTCGCCCGAAGGCGGCCGGCGTCCACGACGTAGATCGCGCCGGTGAGCAGCCGGTCGGCGTCGGCATCGCCCAACCGGACGAACGGTTCGCCTGAGGCCGTCCCGCCCCGGACGTGCCAGGACGCGGGATGGGATGGGGTCACGCTGACGACGCTCCGCCGTCCCGACGCCTCGAATCGCTCGATCGCCCCGACGACGTCCGCCGGCTCGGTGAGGGGCGACGTCGGCTGGAGGAGGACCACGACATCCGGCGCGGACCCCGGGCTCGCTCGGCCCGCGACGTCGAGCGCGTGGAGCGCGACATCGACCGACGTCGCGGTCGCGGTCGCCAGCTCGCCCGGCCGATCGAGGACCTGAGCCCCCCACGCGCGCGCGACGGCCGCGATCTCGGCATCGTCGGTCGAGCAGACGACGCGATGGGCACCGCCGCCGAGGGCGGCCGCGGCAGCTCGAGCCAACCGTACGGCGCGGGCCACGAGCGGCACCCCGCCGACCGTCCGGAGGTTCTTTCGGGGCACGCGCTGGCTGCCACCGCGGGCCGGGATGAGGAACAGGATCCGCGAGCTCATCCCAGCCACGCCAGGAGATCGGCGGCGATCCGGTCGGCGGCGGCGCCCGGCTCGAAGTGGGCCGACGTGAACGCCGCGGCGTCCGCCTCGTCGAGGATGCCTCGTCCCGCGTCGAGCGCTCGGAGCACGTCGCCGCCGTCACGGACCGGCACCGCCACGCCGGCATCCACGTAGCCCAGCAGGTCGGCGGCGGCCAGCCTCGCGGAGAGCAGGTTCGGGGTCCGCGTCACGACGGCCTCGGTCAGCACCGTGGAGTGGATTCCGAGATGGGCGTCCGCAGCTGCGAGGACGCGGTAGAGGTCCACGTCACGGACCACCGTCACCGGTGGAGCCGGGATCCCGCGGGCGGCCGCCGCCGATTCCACGATCGCCCGGTAGGGTCCGTCGTCGGGCTCGCCCGGATGGAGCTTGACGACGATGTGCACGTCCGGCAGCTCGCGGTCGACGATCCCGGCGAGGGCGATCGGGTAGTGGACGTGCCGATAGATGGAGCCCCACGTGCCCGAGACGACGACGAGGCGCTCGTCCTCGCGGACGCCGAGCTCGCGGCGGACCTGGGCCGAGTCGCCGACGTGGCGCCCGACCATGTCGATCCGCGGAGACCCGCCGACGACCACCTCTTCGGGGCGGTACACGCTGCGCTCGACGAGGAGATCGCGCTCCCAGCGGCCGAAGACGTAGGTCCGGTCCGGGAGGCGAAGCGTCGGCGGCCGATCGTCGTGGATGTACCCGTTGTGGTGCGCGTAGATCATCCCGTGCTGGACGGCCGCGACCGGGATGCCGGCCCTCCCGGCGGCGACCATCCAATCCTGGCGGTGGTACTCGTCGGCGAGCAGGATGGCGCGCGGCCGAAGACGACGGAGGAAGCGCTCGATCCGCTCGATCGATGCGTCCATGTTCGGCAGCCAGCGTGCGGCTTCCCGGGCCACCGTCACGGCCAGGAGGGGCGCGAGGTCGAGCCCGGCCACCGGGATCGTCCCGGTGAGCTCGCCTGCCCAC
>DASSMI010000157.1:0-28086 GCA_035688935.1 Candidatus Limnocylindrales bacterium
TGCCGTTCTCCGGTCGGGAGGGCTACGCGGGGATCCGCGTTCGGCAAGACCTCGTCCCTCACTCTGGCGTGCTTCGCTGGCGCGAAACTCGGGCGAGGATAGTCCCGGCTTCGAACGAGCGTCAAGCACGGCCACGCACGATTCGGGGGTCCGCCACGCTCGGGTCGGGGCCCCCGCCGACCCCCGACGGACCGCCCCCGCCACCCTCATCGGACCCCTCCGGGCGACGCCGCCGCCGGCTCCGATGTCGGGACGGCGGCCCCGAGGTCCGCGAGGCGTGCCGCGACCCGGGCGGCGAGACGCCGCCGCATCCGCTTCCGGCGGAGGAGCGTGACGGCGAGCGACGCGAGCGAGAGCAGGACGATCCCGGCCGCGCTCATCTCCGGGAGGCTCGGCTCGGCGAGGCCGGCGGCGATGACCGAGGCGGAGCCGGACTGGGCCCCTGCATCGCCGTTCGACGCTCCCGCGTCGGTGGCACTGGGGCTCGCCTCGTCGTTGCCGAGATCGCCTGCGAGCACGATCCCGGCCGGATCGCTCACCTCCAGACCGATCGAGCCCGTCGTGGCATCGCGCACGACCCGGCCGGTTGCGTTCAACGCGTCGCCGACGACGATCGATCCCGCGAGGTCGCCCGCCGCTCCCGTGAGCGTGATCCGCGCGACGGACGTGCCATCGTCGAGCTGGAACCCCGTCGCGTCCGTCGATTGGACGAGTCCGCCGACGCGGACCGTCAAGCCGACGCTCTCCGGGAGCTGGACGAGGTCGATGTCGCGCGGTCCGGCGGCGGACGAACCGGACTGCGGTGGCGGGCTCGCTCCGGGCGTGCCCGACGATCCCGAGCGCTCCCCGTCGGCCGCTCCGCCGAGGTGGAGATCGGCCGCGAAGCGCGGGAGGATCGCGAAACGCCGATCGCTCGCGCTCGGGTACGGGCGGCGGACGATGCCGACGATGGCGGCGGTCCGGCCCTCGGCGAGCGCGGTCGAGGGAATCCCCGCGCCGGTCAGGCCGATGACCAGGACGCGGACGCCGGCGACCTGGAGCTCGGCCGTCCACCGCTCGCCGGAGCGGTGGACCTCGATGACATCGCCACGAACGGAGACGAGCCGCCACTCGTGGGCACCGCTTGGAGCGCCGCGGAGCTCAACCGGGTGGACAGCACCACCGGTCCCGACCACCGCAACGCGTTCCGCCTTGATCCGCGGGGCACCGTAGGCACGGCCGATCTCGCCGGCGATGCGAACACGTCGCCCGACTCCCGGCGGGGTCGTGCCGGTCGGAACGAGCACCTCGATCGCACCGGTCCCGTCCTGGATGACGACCCGTCGATGGGTCGCATCGAGGAGGGCAGCCGGAGCCGTCACGACGCCCTCGAGCGTCGCGTCACCCGACCCGGCGAGGATGGCCGCGGCGATCGTCCGCCGCGGGGGCGCGGCCGAGCCCGACGAGCCGCTTCCGCCCGGGGCCGGCGTGGGAGACCCGGTCGGTCCCGCGAGCCGCACGACATCGGCCGGGCCACGGATCCAGACGCGGTAGCCGTCGAGGGCGCCCTTCCGGCTGGCGTGCTGTCCGACGACGCCGGTCACGCGGACCCGGTCGCCCTTCGCGACGAACGTCGCCGAGAGGCCTGCGCTCGCGTCGGCGACCACCCGGGCGGTGCCGTTCGCCGTGGTGAGCGTCACCGACAGGTCGCCGCTCGTCGATTTGACGGGACGACCGTCCGCCGTGCCGTCGAGGACGACGAGCCGGGCCTCGGTCGATTCGCCGAGGCCGGCCCCATCGACCGCCAGGGACGACGGGACCGCTGCCGTCCCGATCACTCGGAACGAGGTCAGCGTCCGGATCTCGAGCTGGCCGTACGGGTCGGCGAGCGTGCCGCTGACCTCGACGCGGGCCCCGAGCGCGGGTCGCTGATCGTCGGCGCCGCGGACGACGATGCCCGCGGTGTCGTCCTGGATCGCGTAGAGCGCGGGAGTCCCGAGCCGCCCCGCGGGCGCCGTCACGACGCCCGTGACGGTCACCGATGCGCCGATCGGGCGAGTCCGGGCATCGGCGATCGTCGCCGTCGCCGGCGGTGTGGCGGAGGCCGATGCCGACGCGGTCGCTGTCGGTGACGGCGTGTCGGTCGGTGCCGGCGTGTCCGACCCGCTCGGAAGGGGCGTCGGCGCGTCGCTCGGTTCGATGGACGGCGATGCCGACGGCGGTGGGGTCGGCGTCGGGCTCGGTGTCGGTGTCGGGTGCTCGACCAGCAGATCGCCCGCGGCGATGGCGTGCAGACGGTAGCCCGCCAGGCCGGTCCCGGAGCTGTCGCGCTGGCCCAGCGGTCCGACCGCGGTGACGAGGTCACCGGTCCCGATCGTCTCGCCGGCCTGGGCCGTCGACGCGACCACGAGACGCAATGGCCCGCTCCCATCGTCGATCGTCACGCCCAGGCCATCCGCGAGCGCGCTCGGCGCTTCGATGACCGTGCCGGTGACGGCCAGCCGGAGCCCTTCGAGGTCCTCGCCCGCCGCGCCGGTCGCGGCACCGACCGCCTCAGGGAGCGCGTCCGAGCCGGTCACTTGGATCGCACCGGCGGTCGTCGTGACGATGCGCAGGCTGAAGTAGGACCCGAGCGTCCCGTCGACCACCACCGTCGACCCGGCGGGCAGCGGCGTCACGAACGCGGTGTCGAGTCGGAGCGCGATCCCGGCGGTCGCGTCCTGGACGAAGCCATTGCGCGCCGAGTCGATCGCACCGAGGGGCGTCGTCAGGACGCCCACGATCCGCACGGACGAGCCGTCAGGGAGTGCACGGGCATCGGCGATCGCGAGGACCGGGATCGGCGTGGCCGTCGGAGTCGACGTCGGCGTTGCGGTCGGAGTCGGCGTCGGCGTCGGCGGCGGCGTTGGGGTGAGGCTCGGCGTCAAGGTAGGGGTCGGAGTCGGCGTCGGGCTCGGACTCGGCGTTGGAGTCGCGGTGGGAGTCGGAGTCGGGGTCGCTGTCGCGGTCGGCGTCGGAGTCGGGGTCGGCGTCGGGGTCGGCGTCGGCGTCGGTGTGGGGGTCGGCACCGGCGTCGGCGTGGGTGTCGAGGTCGGCATCGGCGTCGGTGTCGGCGAAGGCGGCGGCGGGATCGACGGCGACGCGCCGGGGTCGGGCGTCGGCGGCGCGCCGAGATTCTGCGGCGACGGGGCCGCGGCCACGAAGTCCGCCGCGTTGTCGTTCGTGTCGGTCCCATTGCCGGCGGCTCCGCCGGGCCGCCGCTCGACGCTCGATCCGGCCGCTGGCGCCGCGACCGGGCTGCCTTCGATGAATGCGTTCGTCGCGTCGCCCCAGGCGACGGCATCGATCGGCGTCCCGCCGATCGGCCGCAGCACGACCGCGCCGCCGGTGGCCGCGAAGCCGCCGGAGTACGTCGCGTCGGCGATCGGTGCGACGATGCCGGCGGCGTTGGCCACGAGCAGATGGCGACCCGGCTCGAGCAGCGTCGCGCTCGCCCACGACGCCTTGCGCGTGACGGTCGATCCCGACGACGTCACGTACACGAGCTCGAGACCGGCCAGATCGACGGCCGCGGACCCGGCGTTGTGGATCTCTGCGAACTCGTCCGAAGCCGACGCGCCGCCCGTCTGGATCTCGGAGATCACGAGGGTCGAGATCGGCCACGTCGCGGCGAGCACGGCCACGCCGGCGACCGGTGGAGCTCCGGACGACGGCCGGCGAGCAGCCGAGGCAAGCGCGGCGAGGGCGACGACCAGGATCAGGGCGAACGGCAGGGCACGACTGCCCGCACGTCGAGCGCGCGACATCGACGACCTCCCGGCGGGGTGTCTGATGAGGACCGTCGAGGCGGGCGCGGTCCGCGATCGGGCGGGCCGACGTTGTAGCAGGTCCGGCTGCACCGCCACTCACCTGGCGCTGCACCACGGATGCATGCCCGATCGGCCGCGTCCCGCGCCCCGAGCGCGTACGATGCCGAGACCCGAACCGTCCATCCCGACGTCACGATCGCCCGCCGAGCGGGCTCGATCCCTGGAGGCAGCGTGGCCCGAGCCAAACGCACCGCACGAGCCGAGGCTCGCCGCCGCTACCGAGCCTCCACGGATCCGGCATTCGTCGAGGCCGACGACCCGGTCGAGGACCCGTCGCCGGCGCGCCCGGCCCTGTCGGCCAGACCGGCGCCGACCGCGAGCCGAGGTCAGGAGCGACCGAGCATCACCGGTGCGTTCCGCTCGTCGTTCCGCCCGCTCGACCTCCGCGGCGACCTCCGGGCCCTGCCCCGCCTGCTGATGACGAAGGCCTTCCTCATCCCGGCGGTCGTGTCGGGCGTGTCGTTCATCCTGTTCGCGTTCGAGCAGAACCAGCTCACCGCGTTCCTGTACCAGTACTTCTCGTACCAGTTCCCGGTCGCCGCCGTGTTCGCGACGGGTTTCTTCGCGCCTCGCGCGAGCTGGTTGCTCGGGGCGCTCGTCGCGATCCTCTCGACCCTGTTCCAGTTCCCGCTCTTCATCGGCACGTCCGCTGCGCTGCTCCTCGCGGTGCTCGTCCAGGGCGCGATCTACGGCTCGTTCTTCGCGGCCGCGGCCGCCTGGTACCGGCGGTTCCTGAACCGCGCCAACCCGAACCGCATGGCCGCGGGCCCGCAATCGACGACGAGCCGCCGGCCCGACGGCAAGATCCCCAAGCGGAACCAGCAGCGCCCGATGCTCGCCCGTCGGCGCTAGGCGAGTCTGCGCATTCCGGCCATCCCGAGCGCCTTGATGCCCTGCGGCTGATCCGGCGCACCCGCGGTCGCCGCGACCTCGACGAGGGAGCGGACCTCGTGGGCCACGAGGTTCACGACCGACGACTCGCGCTGGAGCTCGCCATCCACCAGGAGCAGCGCATGGCGCCGGACCACGCTCCGCAGCCGTGCCCAGGTGTTCGGCCAGAGCGTGACGTTCACCATCCCGGTCTCGTCCTCGAGCGCGAGGAACACCGTCCCCTTCGCGGTCATCGGGTGCTGGCGCGTGACGACGAGCCCGCCCACCCGGACCAGTCCCGGCTTGCGGTCGTTCAGCGCAGCATTCGTCACGGCCCCGAGTCGCTCGAGCGCCGGCCGGTACAGCTCGACCACCTGGCGCCTGGCATCGAGCCCGACCACGGCGTAGGCATCGCCGATCCGCTCGGACTCGGTCAAGCCCGGCAGGGTCGGAGCGTCCGTCGCCGGCAGGCGCATCGCGATCGGACGTGATGCGGCGCGGGTGAACGCGCCGCCACGCGTCGAACGCCCGTCCACGCGTCCCCGCGCCGCGCCCGCGACCTCGCGGAGCTGCCAGAGGAGCTCGCGCCGCGGTCGCCCGAGCGAATCGAGCGCGCCGACCCGGATCAACCGCTCGAGCGTCTCCTCGGGCAGCGCGGTCCGCTCCACGACGTCCGCCAGCGAGTGGTACGGGCCGCGTGCCAACTCGGCGTCGAGGAGCTCCTCGTGCTCCTCGCCGATCCCCTTCACGAGCCGCAGCCCGAGCCGGACGCCCCAGCCGGTCGCGGACTCCGCGGCCCACCTCTCCCGCGCCTCGAGCGATGGGATCGTGCAGCCCGACGAGCGCACCGGATCAGGACGCCGCCGGATGCCCGCGTCCTCGGGGAGCGGCTCGCCGACCGCGCCGTCGGGGAGGCCCATCGCCCAGCCCGGCCGGCCCACCCACTCGGTCGTCGTGTCGTACGTGCTCTTGTTGATGTCGACCGGCAGGACCGCCACGCCGTGCCGCTTCGCGTCGTTCACGAGGACCTCGACCGGGTAGAAGCCCATCGGCTGCGCGTTGATCAGGCCCACGAGGAACTGGGCCGGGTAGAAGAGCTTCAGGAACGAGGACTCATAGGCCGTCCGCGCGAACGCGGCGGCATGCGACTTCGCGAACCCGAACGAGGCGAATGCCGCGACCTGCCGGAACAGCTCCTCGGCGACCTCCTCGGTCATGCCCGGCTGGCGCATGCAGCCGTCGTGGAACCGGGCGTGGAGCTTCTCCATCTCGCGGTTCGAGCGCCACGTCCCCATCGCCCGCCGGAACCCGTCGCTCTCCGCGGGCGAGAACCCAGCGACCTCGATCGCGATCCGCATGACCTGCTCCTGGTAGAGGATCACGCCCATCGAGTCGCGGAGGACCGGCTCCAGGCTGGGGTGGAGGTACTCGACCGGCTCGAGGCCCTGCTTCCGGCGCAGGTACGGATGGACCGCGTTCCCCTGGATCGGACCGGGCCGGATGATCGCGACCTCCACGACGAGGTCGTCGAGCTTGGACGGCTTCGATTTCGGGAGCGTCTGCATCTGGGCCCGGCTCTCGACCTGGAAGACGCCGACCGTATCGGCCGCCCCGAGCATCTCGAAGACCTCGGGGATGTCCTCGGGCAGCCGGTCGAAATCGAGGCAGACCGCGCAGTCGTGCTCGATGAGCTGGACGGTCTCGTCGATCGCGGCGAGCATCCCCAGCCCGAGCAGGTCGAGCTTGATCAGCTTGAGCGTCTCGACGTCGCGCTTGTCGAACTGGACGACGACGCGGTCGGGCATCGTGGCTCGCTCGATCGGGGCGATGTCGATCAACGGGGCGGCGGTGACGAGCATTCCGCCCGAGTGGATCGAGAGGTGGCGCGGGAAGCCGTCGATCCGGGCGCAGAACTCGAGCCAGCGCTCCCAATCGGAGAGGTCCTTCGTGGATCCGCCGCGCGGCTGGGGCGGCGGCTCGGGCTCGATCCGGGCGACGCTGGAGTGGTCGCCGCCCCGGCCCAGCGATTGGGTCCGTGGCGCCGGTGGATCCCAGTGGTTGGGTCTCCCGAGCCGATCCGTCTTGCGCGGCTCCGTCTCGGGCATCCCGCTCTCGGGATCGATCCGGCGGCCCTCGACGAGCGCCGGCGCGAGGAGCTTCTCGCGATCCGCCGCGTAGCCGGTCCCGCGACCCTCACGCAGCCAGGCGACGCTCGCCGGCGTGTCGCCCGGGCCGCCCTCGTCGTCGCCGTGGCGGCTCGGCCGGACGGCGGTCCGCGGCGCGAGCGCATCGGGCAGTGGGGCGCCCGACACCCGGACCTTCTGGCCATCGAGATCACCCGGAGTGATCCAGCCCGGGGTTCCCGGGCTCGAAGCTGGCTTCGAGCCGGCGTCGCGAGCGTGACCGAGCACGGGATCGGCTGGATCCGCAATCGAATCGGACGCTGCCGGCCCCCCAACCGCGCTCTGGATCACTCCCGGTGATCCTGCCTCGATCTGCGGCTCGGTAGCGACACCATCGTTCCGAACCCTGTCGGGAGCGGCGGAAGGTCCCCGGTCGCCCGCTCCCCGAGCGGGCTCGGGCTTGGCCAAGCTCGCGTCCGGGCGGTCGGGGCGCCCTCCTAGTCCCTCTAGGGCCGCTCGTAACGACGGCGTCGTTCCGGCGTCCGGGACGTCCGCGTTTGCGAGGTTCTGCTCGCCGAGCCAGGCGAAGGGGCGCGGCGCGTTCGGATCGACCGGCGCCTTCGGCTGCTTCCAGGGTGGCACCTTGCCGACGAGCGGCATCCGCGTGTTCAGCTGGCCCATCCCGTCGACGAGCTGCTCCCCGACGCGGACCTCGTCCTCGCGACGCGGCAGCCGCCCGTTTCCGGCCTCCCCTGCCCCGCCGGTCCGGACGCGCCCGCCGCGCTCGTGGTTGAGCTGGCCCATCCCGTCCACGAGCCCGCGCGACTCCGCCTCCGCCGCGGCCGCCGCCTCGACGGGCAAGCCCTCGCCCGGCCGGCGGAAGAACTCGGCGAACCCGCCATCCGCCTCGAGGTCCCGCCGGACCATCACCGAGTCGTACGTCTCGAGCGCCTTCGCGACGCGATCCACGAGCGGCCGCGGGAACCCGAGGGCCACCCCGACCTCACGGACCGCCGACCGCGCCCGATAGGTCACGAGGTTGCAGACCATCCCGGTGTGCTCGGGGCCGTAGCGGCCGTAGACGTACTGGATGACCTCCTCCCGTCGCTCGGACGAGAAGTCGATGTCCACGTCCGGGTACGTCGTCCGGCCCTCGTTGATGAACCGCTCGAACAGGAGGTTGTGCTGGATCGGCTCAACCCGGCTGATCCCGAGCGTGTACGCGACGATCGAGCTCGCCGCGCTGCCCCGACCCTGGGCCGGGATCCCGTGCTCCTTGGCGAACCGCATGAGATCCCAGCAGATCAGGAAGAACTCGGCCAGCCCGGCCCGCTCGATGACGTCGAGCTCGTGGGCGAGGCGGTTGACGACGGCCGAGGTCATCGGGTGGTACCGCCGCCGGGCGCCGTCCCAGCACAGGGTCGAGAGGTACGAGAACGGCGTCTCGCCCTTCGGTACCGGGAAGCCCGGGAAGCGGTACTGCTCGAACTCCAGATCGACCCGGCACGTCCGAGCGAGCTCGACCGAGCGCTCCATCCCGGCCGCCCAGGCGCGGGCGACCTCGGGTCCGAGCGATCCGTCGCCCGGCGGCAACGCCGCGATCTCGGCCGCCGACTTCAGATACGACTCGCCGTCCGGACGTCGCAGGTCGGCGAGGCTGTCGAGCGTCCGGCCGTGGTGGATCGCGCTGAGGACGTCTTGGAATTCGCGTCCCTCCGCGGTGGCGTAGTGGACGTCGTTCGTCACGACGACCGGCAGCCGGAGGTCACCGGCGAGTGCCACCGTCTCCGTCACGAGCCAGTCGTCGTCGGGCAGCGCGTGGTGGCTCAGCTCCAGCGAGAACCCGTCGCGGCCGTAGCGCTCCGCCAGAACGCTCGCCGCAGCCCGCGCCCCCGCCCGATCACCGACCCGGAGACGCCGCGCGATCTCGCCCTCGCGACAGCCCGAGAGTGCGACGAGTCCCTCGGTGTGCGCGGCCAGCAGCTCGTGCTCGATCCGCGGCATCGCCTTGGTCCCGGCCAGGTTCGCCCGGGACAGGATCCGGCACAGGCTGCGATAGCCGGACACGTCGCGAGCCAGGAGCAGCAGGTGCGGTCCACGCTGCGCCTCGCCGATCCCGCGGCGATCCTCCTTGACCGCCTCGCGATGACCGGGCAACCGCGCCCGTTCGGGACGCGGTCGATCCGGCTCGCCATCACGAGCGCCGGACTCCGGCGCTCCGGAAACACCCGTGACCGGTCGCGGACGGCCGCCCCGCCGGACCGGCCGTCGCCGTGGCACCGCGACGTGGTCCGGGTCCGCGACGAGCGCATCGCGGACCTCGAGCTCGGCGCCGAGCACCGGCAGGAGGCCCGCCTCCTCGATCGCGGCCTGTGCCCGGACGACGCCGTACAGCCCCTGGTGGTCCGTGACCGCGAGGCCTTCCAGCCCCAGCTCCGCCGCCCGCTCTGCCAGCTCGTCGGGTGCGGACGCGCCGTCGAGGAACGAGAAGTTCGTGTGGCAATGGAGCTCGGCGTAGGCAACCATCGGGACCGCCGATGATCGAACATCTGTTCGGTTTGGTCAACCGACCTGTGCTGGAAGTCCCGGGCGGCGATCCCCCGAAAATCGTGCCTCCGCGTGCGAAACAGAACGGCCGGTTCCGGCGTCTGACCGCCGTGAAGCGCGACCCCTCTGCCCTCCTTGCCGCGACGCTCCGGACGGGGCTCATGGTGGGACTCGCCGTCCTCCTGATCCTCGTCCTCCTCCCCGCGGCGATGGCGGCCCAGGCGGCCGGTCTGCGCTGAACGACAACCGCTCTGGCCTGGGGGCTTGGGGCGACTGGGGCGGCAGCGGTCGGACGACCGATGTCGACCCGCCGGGGATCTGGTGAGCGGGTCCGCCGGCCAGGACCGCCGTCGTGCTGGGGCGCGACGGCGGTCCTTCGATTCCACGGCCAACTGACCGCGTCGCTACGATGATCCCGTGAGCGCGACCCCTCGCCGCCTCGCCCCCCTCTTCCTGCTGACCGCCGTCGTGACTGCCTGCGTCTCGAGCGTGTCGCCCGCACCGTCGTCCCGGTCGTCGACCCCGCCCAGCACGCCGGTCGCCTCCAGCACCGTCCCCGCGACGCCACGAGCGACTCCCCGCGCCACGCTGCCGTCCACGACGACGACCGAGTTCGGGACGATCTGGGACGACCTCCCGAGTGACTTCCCGAAGCTCCCGGGCCAGAAGCCGACCGAGCCGACGGCGCCGGCAAGCGCAGCGTTCGTCGTCGACGGCCAGGCGAAGACCCTTGCCGCGTCGCTCGGGACGTTGCTGACCCAGGCCGGTTGGACGGTGGACATCGGATCTCCGCTCGAGGACGGCTCGGTCGTCCTCGAGGCACAGGGGCAACCGGACGGCTGCAGGACCGAGGCCCGCTTCACCCCGCTGTCTGGCACAGTGACGGTCACGGTGCTGTACGGCGCGGCCTGCCCGTTCAGCTGAGCCATCGCACGGGAGACGAGATCGGCGCATGTCAGAGCCCGCGTTCCCGCGGGCAGTCCCGTCCTGACGGCCGTTCTCATTGCGGTCCTCCGCCCTGGTGCGTCTCCGCACCGATGCAAGTTCGTTGCGATCTGGTTCACCGATTCGGTGAGCTCACGTAACGACCTGTGAACGGTCGCCGTCTACGCTCGTGTCGACCGGCAGGGGACCGGTCGAGCTCTGGGGTGATGGCGTGCAGCACCGATCCACGCGCTCCAACGATGTCCAGGCGCTCGCCTTCGTGGTCGCGCTCTTCGCGCTCCTTCTCGTCCTGTCGCTGACGATCGGGGCGCCCATCGCCTGAAGGCATTCGGCACGGGGCGGCGCCTTGCCGGCAGCGCAGCGTCGTTCGGGCACGACGGCCGAGGATCAGTCGTACAGCCGCTCCAGATGCCACGTGCCGCTGACGCGGTCGAGATAGACGAGCGCCAGCCAGCGCCGGCCGACGACCTTGCAGTAGTCCCGCTCGATCGGCTCGCGCCACCAGGACTCGGCCACCCGCCACGCGTTGCAGACCTCGACCGGTTCGCGCTGACCGTTCCAGCGGATCGCCACGAGCCGGCCGCGGGCGTCCAGCTCGACATCGATCGGCGGGTGCTCGCGGAGGAGTCGCGTCACGCCGACGACCTCATGACGCCCGCCACGTCCAGCGGTGCTCCGCGAGCGGCGCATCCGGATCGGTGACGACCGCCTTCCGCACCCGATCCTCGCCGAACGTCAGCGCCAGCCGGGCGAGCTGCCAGCCGAGCTTCGCCGTCCGCGCCGCCTGCGGCACGAACAGCGGGAGCTGCTGACCGACGGCCGGCTCGACTCCGGCCAGCTCGAGCTCGAGCTTCTCCACGGCCGCCGGCGGCGGGGTCCGCTCGAGCCGGGCGAGGAGGAGTCGCTCGATCGCATCGGCATCGGCGGTCGGCTCGGGGAAGCGCTGCTCGACCACGATCGTCTCCGGCGTGCCCGGTCGCGCGAACGCCATCTCGAGGGTCAGCCGGAGCGTCGCCCGTGCCGCCGCCATCCCGCGGGCGTCGACCTGTGCGGCGAGCGCGCCGGCCAGCCGATGGAGGACGAACCGAAGGGATTCGGTCTCGGCCACGGGCGGGTCGATCGGCAGGCCGAGGACGAGTCGCTCCGGCGCGCGGCGCGGCCGGAACCGCTCGATCTCCTCGCCATTCGCCCGCGCGTGGACCCGCTCCCCCTCCTCGCCGAACCGGGCGACGAGCGCCGACTTCGGCAGCTCGGCAACCGCGCCGATCCGGCGGAGACCGAACCGGATCAGGCGGGCCCGGATGTCCGGATCGGGCGACAGGAGACCGGACGGCAGCGGGGCCAGGAACCGCGCGTCGCCGCCGGGCTCGACGACCCGCGCGACCCCCGGGTCCGTATGCCCGGCGGCCACGGTCGCCGCGAAGCGGGTCCCGGCGATCCCGGGTCGCGGCGCGCCGGGCAGGATCGGCCGGAGCGCATCGACGAGCCGCCCGACGAGCACCTCGTCGGGACCCCACAGCCGGTCGAGCCCGTCGGCCTGGAGCTCGATCAGCCCGAACGCAGGATCGCTCGGATCGGTCGTCCCGGCCAAGCCCGGCGAGAACCGCGCGAGCGTCTCGAACGCGTCCTCGACCGCGCGGCCGTCCGCCTCGGGCTCGGGGTCGAGGAACGCGGCCTCAGGCGCGAGCCGGTGTGCGCTCCCCAGCGGGATCCCGCGCCGGACGCCGAGCGCCCGGGCCGCCGGATCGGCGTCGATCACCGTCCCGTCGGTCCACGGCTGGCCGCCGAGGACGACCGGCCGGTCGGTCGGGAACGAGCCGGAGCGCCGGTGGCGCGCCAGCCGGATCGGGAGATGGGGCCAGTAGAGGTGGAGGAGTCGCATCGGTCGATGGGTGGGTCCGTGGTGGGAGCGGAACGACGTCGCCGGAAGCGCCGGCTTCGCGATCGTCGCGGAGGAGTTCCGGGTGGCGGAGACAGCGGTCCCGATCGCCACCCTCGGCGTAGAGGATCCGCAGCTCCGCCCGTCTCCCCGGCGGCCCGTAGCGGTTCCGCGCGACGATCGCCTCCGTCCGCTGGCCGACGACATCGCGGCCAAGGCGGATCCAACCCTGACGCTCGAGCTCGAGTCGGAGCCCGGTCGACTCGGCGACGGCGGTCGCGAGACGCGACGTCAGCCCGGGCGGCTCGATCGCGACGAGGAGCGTCTCCGCCCGGCGGGCCAGCGCAGCCAGGCGACGGAGCCGGTCGGCGACCTTCGCCCCGGTCGTGCCGTTGGGTGGATGCGGCGGCAGGTCGACGACGAGGACGTCGACCGAGCGGCCGGCCAGGAGCATGCCGGCGATCGACAGCCCTTCGTCGAGGGTCTCCGGGGTCAGGACGACGAGCCAATCGAGCCGGACGCCGCGGGCGGCCGCTTCGACCGGGTCGAGGGCACGGGCGAGGTCGAGCCAGGCGACGATCGCGCCATCGGCCTGGGCTTCGGCAGCCAGGCGCAGGGCGAGCGTGGTCGCGCCCGAGCTGGGCGCTCCCTTGAGCGCGACGCTCGCGCTGCGCGGAAGGCCGCCCGGACCGACGATGGCGTCGAGCGCCGGGAAGCCGGTCCGGACGACCCGCTCGACGCCAGTTCGTGGCTCGCCAGCGGGAGACGGCGTGGTCTCGGACGGATCGTCGAGCGGCTCGACCGGGAGCGGCGCTGCGGCCAGCGCCCCGATCACCCGCGGAGCTGCGGCACCCCACCGCGTCTGGAGGGACGCCAGAGCCGCCGAGACATCCGGGGGAAGGCTGGCCATCGGACGTCCAGACTAGAACATCTGTTCTAGTCGGTCAATGCTTCTTGCGCCTTTTCGCCTCCTGGAGATCAGCTCAGGCCGAGTCGCTCGTTCGGGAATCCCGCGTATTTGACCGGCAGCCGCCGGCCCCGAACACTCCTCGAATGGGCCATCGAGAGGCGAGCGCGCGGGCCGCCGCGATTGCGACCTGGATCGTGGTCGCTGCCGTCATGGCCGTCGGCTGCTCCGGATCGGCAGCCCCCGCCGACGTCCACCGGGACGCCCGTGCCCGGCCAGGCCGAGTCGCCCGCCGCGACCTCACCCTCGGCGCGCCCGGCAACACCCGTCCCGACCGTCGGCCCGATCGGCCAGGCGTGTCTCGGCAAGGAAGAGCGAGCCGCCACCGTGACCCTCTCGAGCGAGAGCGGCGTCCCGCTCGGCGGCGTCGTCCTCGGAACCGGGCCGACCGGCGTCGTCCTGGCCCATGAGGCCCTCGGCAACCTCTGCGAGTGGATGCCCTTCGCGCGACGTCTGGCGGGGACCGGCCACACGGTTCTCGCATTTGATCTGAACGGCCGCGGCTCCTCTCCTCCTTCTCCGGGGAGCCCGGCCAGGCCGCGCTGGGACCTCGATGTCGCGGCGGCCGCAGCGTTCCTCCGCGAGCGCGGCGTCGCCTCCGTCGCCCTCGTCGGCTCGAATGTCGGCGGCATCGCGTCGCTGGTCGCCGCCGGTCAGATCGAGCCTCCGGTGGCCGCGGTCGTCGTGCTGTCTGCCCAGGTCGCGATGAGCGGGCTCGATGGCCGGGCCGCAGCAGCGGCCGTCAAGGTTCCGGTGCTGTACGTCGTGTCCTCGACCGACGAGTACCTCAGCGACATCCAGACGCTGGCTGGCGCCACCGCAGCGCCACATCGCGTCGACGTCGTGGATGTCATCGGCCACGGGGCCGAGCTCGTGAGCGACGACATCAACCCGGACGCAGCCGACCTGCGCGATCGCATTGCATCGTTCGTGGAACACCCGCCGAGTGCGTAGCTCGGCCAGCTCGCTGCGTCACGCTGGCGTCACGGCGATCCCGTACGGTCGGCGATCATGCTCGCGATGGCGCCACCGAACGTTCCTGACCGCCCGATCCTCGTCGTCGACGACGACGCGAAGATCGTTCGGCTCGTGCGTACCTACCTGGAGCGTGAGGGATATCGCGTGATCACCGCCGGGGACGGACCCGCGGCGTTGGAGGCGATCGAGACGCACGAACCCGCGCTCGTCGTCCTCGACCTGATGCTCCCCGAGCTCGACGGCCGCGCCGTGATCCGGGCGGTCCGGCGGGACGAGGCCGCGGGCGGGACGCCGATCCTCGTCCTCTCGGCCCGCGGAACGACCGTCGATCGGATCGCGGGCCTCGAGGACGGCGCCGACGACTATCTCCCGAAGCCGTTCTCGCCGGCCGAGCTCGTCGTTCGCGTCAAGGCGATCCTCCGACGGGCGGCGCCGGGACCATCGTCGGAACCGGCGACGCGCACCGTCGGGGACCGGTCCGGACCGATCACCCACAACGGCCTGACCCTGGACCCGGACCGCCACGAGGTCTCGATCGACGGGCGCCCCATCGGGCTGACCCATGTCGAGTTCCGGATCCTACAGACCTTGCTCGCGGCGGACGGCCGGGTCCTGACCCGCGACCAGCTCCTCGACGCCGTGTGGGGCGAGGATCAGGCCGAGGTCCTCGACCGCACGGTCGACGTCCACATCCGGCGGCTCCGCGACAAGCTCGGCGACGACCCCGACGCTCCCCGCTGGGTCGCCACGGTCCGCGGCTCCGGTTACCGGTCCGCGCCGACCCAGGGCTGACAGGCGGCGCGACCGATGGGCTCACGTGGCATCGCGATCCGGATCGCGCTGGCCGCCCTCGCAGCGGCTGCGATCGGCATCGTCATCGTGGTCGGCGGCGTGCTCCTCGTCGGTGGCGAGGTCTTCACGACGCTGATGATGCAGGCGGGCGATTCCGCCGAGCACGCTCGCGAGATGTGGGACCACTCGGTGCCGGGGGTCGTCCTCGCAGCGGTGATCGTCGCGGTCCTCGCCAGCCTCGGCCTCGCGTTCGTGATGGCGCGGATGCTCGCCCGACCACTCCACGAGGTCGGCGCCGCGGCCCGCCGGATCGCCGACGGTGACTATGCCGCGCGGGTCCCGCGCCAGGGTCCCGAGGAGATCGCGAGCCTCGCCGACAGCTTCAACCAGATGGCGGCGAGCCTCGAGGAGCAGGAGCGGATGCGGCGCGACTTCATCGCCAACGCCGCACACGAGCTCCGGACCCCGTTGACGAACCTCCAGGGCTATCTCGAGGCGCTCCGCGATGGCGTCATCACGGCCGACCGCGCGACCTACGAGAGTCTCCACGAGGAGGCCGACCGCCTCGTCCGGTTGTCCCGCTCGCTCGACGCGCTGGCGGAGGGCGACGCCGCCACGAGCCCGCCGGCGCTGGAGCCACTCGACCTGGCCGCCGCGGTCCGATCGGCGGTCGAGCTGGCCGGCCCGGCTCTCGAGCGGGCGGGCTTGCGCGTGACCGTCGATGCGCCCGCGGAACTCCCGGCTCGCGCGAACCCCGATCACCTCGCCCAGGTCCTCGCGAACCTGCTGTCGAACGCGGCCCGCTACACGCCCGCCGGCGGGACCGTCGCCGTGACCGCGGAGCGGCGGCCGGCGGATCTCCTGGTCACGGTCGCCAATACCGGCGAGCCCATCCCGGCGCCGGACCTGGACCGCGTCTTCGAGCGGTTCTACCGCGTCGAGAAGTCGCGCGATCGCGCGCGCGGCGGCGCGGGCATCGGGCTGGCGATCGTCAAGCAGCTCGTCGAGGCCGGCGGCGGCCGGGTCGGCGCGAGCTCGGCCGACGGCCGCACCGCCTTCTGGTTCAGCGTCCCGGTCTGACGCGCTCGGCGATCACGGCAGCGCGACCGCCACCAGCCCAGCGCCGAGGCCGACGAGGCCCAGCCACTGGTTCGGTCGGAGCCGTTCGCGCCAGATCGCGACGGCGACGAAGACGCTGACGACCGGCCCGAACGAGCTGGCCAGCCCGACGATCCACGTCGGTGCCGCCTCCAGCCCGACCGCGAACGCGACGAAGCCGGCGATGTCGAGGAGGCCGCCGAGGACGGCCGCCCGGACCGCCGCGGCGCGGCTCGTCGGCAGGTCGGGACGGCCCGCGAGCAACGGCGCCACGCGCGGCGAGCGCGAGACGAGCACGATCGTCAGGACGGCCCAGACCGTCGCCGCGTTGGCGACCCGCGATGCGAAGAGGACGGGCAGCCAGCCGGCATGACGGATGGGACCCGCCAACCCGATCGTCAGCGCGGCGAAGCAGAGCATCGCCACGGTCGCGAACAGGACGCCCGGGCCGACGAGCCGGGTCGATCGCCAGCCGCCGTCGGCGACCAACCCGGTCAGGATGACCCCGCCCGTGACGAGGACGGCGCCGAGCGCCTGGAGCGGGGTCAGCGTCTCGCCGCGCAGCAGGACCGCGAGGAGGACCGTGACGCCGCCGTACGCCGCGACGACCGGTGACACGACCGAGACGGGCCCGATCCGGAGGGCCGTGAAGAACGTCACGTAGGCGAGCGCGGCGATGGCGCCGGCGACCATCGCGAGCGCCGTGTCCCCGGCTTCGGGCGGGAGCCGCGATCCGCGGACGACGACGAGCAGCACGATCGCGACGAGGCTCGTCAGCTGCACGATCGCCGCGACCCGGACGCTCCCGAGACGGCGGCCCGCATACGCGGCCGTGACGTCCGTCGATCCCCAGCAGATGGCCGCGACGAGCCCGAGCAGGAGACCGATCGTCATCGCCGGGCAGGGTAGCGGGCCGGTCGGGGCCGGAATCGGCCCGTGCTACACTTCGGGACCCGTCGGCCGCCGCCGTTGCCCGGTGCGCGTCGCACGCTCGGCCGTGGGGATGTAGCTCAGCTGGGAGAGCACCGCGTTCGCATCGCGGGGGTCAGGGGTTCGAGTCCCCTCATCTCCACCACTCCCTCGTCGCGATCGACGGTCCCGTCCGTTCCCCGTTGCAACAAGGTCGCAAGTGACGGACCCGCCCGTCGGGTGGTCCGCTCGACGGCCGTCGCGCGACGATGGCTTCCCTTGGATGCCACCGATCTCGGGCTGCTCGTCATCCGCGTCGTCGTCGGACTGACCTTCGCTGCCCACGGGGCCCAGAAGGCGTTCGGCTGGTGGGGCGGTCCCGGCTGGCTCGGATGGCAGGGCGCGATGCATCGGATGGGATTCCGGCCGCCGCCGCTGTTCGCGGTCCTGTCGATCGCCGCCGAGCTCGTGGGCGGCGTCCTCCTCGCGATCGGCTTGTTGACGCCGGTCGCCGCGTTGTTCCTGATCGCGCAGTCGGTCGTGATCATCGCGAAGACGCACTGGATCCATGGCTTCTGGAACAACTCGAACGGCTACGAGTACCCGCTCAGCCTGCTCGCGGCGACGATCGGGATCGGGCTCGCCGGTCCCGGCTCGGTCAGCTTCGACGCCCACCTGCACGTCACCGCGTCGACGACGCTCCGCCTCGGACTGATCCTCCTGGGCATCGTCGGCGGACTCGCGACCGCGAGCCTGCCCGAGATGGTCCGCCGCGACGACGAGGCGGCAGCGCGGCGCTGAGCCCGCGTTTTCGCTGAAGATCTGCGCGTGAGGCGCGATGCTCAGCGGATCCTCCTCATCGGGATGATGGGATCCGGCAAGACGACGATCGGGCGGGCGCTCGGCTCCCGCCTCGACCGCCCGTTCTTCGACAACGACCAGCTCGTCCGAGGCCTGACCGGTCGCGAGCCGGCCGAGATCGACGCGACCGACGGCGAGGAGGCGCTCCACGACGCCGAGATCGCCGCGTTCCACGCGGCGGTTCGCGAGCCGGGCGCCGCCGTCATCGCGGTCGCCGGGGCGATCGTCGACGTCCCGGCCGAACGCGACCGGCTGCGCGATGCCGGGTTCGTGGTCTGGCTCCGCGCGCGGCCCGAGACGCTTCGGGCGCGGATCGGCAGCGGGGCCGGACGCCGCGACGATGCGACCGACGTCGCGTGGATCGCGCGTCGCGCCGCGGAGCGCGAGCCGGCCTACGCGGGCGTCGCCGACGTCACGGTCGACGTCGACTCCGCCGGTCCGGAGGAGGCCGTCGCCCAAATCCTGTCGGCGCTCGACGGCGAGGACTAGCCTGCCGAGGCGGCGTCGCGCGGAACGTCGTCGAGCGCGCCGTGGAGCTCGAGCGAGTGCGCCCGGAGCCATCGCCGCCAGACGACGTGATCCGGTCGCCGAGTCGCGACGAGGGCCCAGAACCGCGGGCCGTGCCCGAACACCTTCAGGTGAGCGAGCTCGTGGACGACCACGGTCTCGAGCGCTTCGGGGGCGGCGAGGATCAGTCGCCAGCTGAACATCAACCGACCGTCGCGCGACGCGCTCCCCCAGCGGCTCCGGGGATCCCGGAGGGCGACCGTCCGCGGCGCGACCCCGAGCGCGGAGGCGTGGTCAGCGATCGTCGCCTCGATCGCGACGCGCGCCTGCTCCTTCAGCCACGCCCCGAGGACCCGGTCGATCCGCTCGCGATCCCGGACGGCCAGCGCGACGCGCAGCTCGAATCCGTCCGGCGTCACGATCCGCGTGATGCTCGAGCGACCCGATGGGGCCGTCGCGATCCGCAACCGGTGGAGATCGCCCCGGAACCGGACGAGCGCGCCGTCGGCCAGCCCACCGCGCGCCTCGAGCTCGGCTCGGTCGCGCGCGAGGCGGTCGAGGTGCCGGCGGATCCACGGCTCCCGGTCACGCAGGAACGCCTCGATCCGGGCCTCCGGGTGGGCCCAGCCGCGGCGCGTCGGCGGCGGGACGGTGACGACGAGGCCGAGCGCGCCGTCGATCGTGATCCGCAGGTGCCGCGAGCGGCTCGAGTGCCTGAGGTGGTACGCCGGCAGCGGCGATCGATCTGTCTGGGCTCCTGGCATCTGCGGCTGATGGTCGCAGATCGAGGGCCGTCAGGCCTGGGCGATCACCCCGAGGGAGACGCGGAACCCGGCGCGGCGCTGGAGCGGCGGCATCAAGGTCCCCTGCCCCACCGGCGCCTCGCCCGGGAACCACTTGACCCACTCCTCGTTGAAGGCCTCGAACTCCGTCGGGTCGCGCAGCGACCAGTTCGCCCAGACGACCTTGTCGAGCGAGCTGCCCGATTCCTCGAGCTTCGCAGTCAGGTTCTGCAGGCACTGGCGCGCGTGGTCCTTGATCGAGGTCCCGGCCAGCTGATTCGTCGCGGGGTCCACCGGGCCGACGCTCGTCACGTAGACCATGCCGCCCGCGGTCACGGCCTTGCCGAGCCCGAGCTTCATCGCCTTCTCGTCGACGATCTGGGCCTGGTCGCCCATGCTCAGGCGACCCTTCATCGGGCGGGTGGGCTTGTCGGGGTCCTCGGGCGGGATTCCGTACTCGCCCTCGGGCAGCTTGACGCCGTTCTTCTCGAACTGCGGCATGAACGTCGGGCGGACTCCGGTGGGCCGCAGCTCGCCCTGGATCTTCCCGTCGACGATGCCGGTCTGCTCGAAGGCGAAGATGTCCTGCGTGAGGATCTCGTCGTCCTCGATCCCGTAGACCTCGGTGATGTTGACGATCTTGCGGCTGCCGTCCTTGAGCCGAGCGGTGTGGACGATCAGGTCCACCGCGGAGGCGATCTGCTCGCGGATCGCGCGGAGCGGGAGCGCGTAGCCGGTCATCAGGACCATCGTCTCGAGACGGCGGAGCATGTCGGCGGAGCTGTTCGCGTGGCCGGTCGACAGCGAGCCGTCGTGGCCGGTCGTCATCGCCTGGAGCATGTCGAGCGCCTCGCCGGCGCGGCACTCGCCGACGATCACGCGATCGGGGCGCATGTGCATCGCGTTCCGGAGGAGCTGGCGGATCGTGATCTCGCCTTCGCCCTCGAGGTTGGGCGGACGCGACTCGAGCGTGATCACGTGGTCCTGCCGGAGCTGCAGCTCGGCGGCGTCCTCGATCGTGACGATCCGCTCGTCGTTCGGGATGAACTGGGACAGGACGTTGAGGGTCGTCGTCTTGCCGGAGCCCGTGCCGCCGGACACGAACAGGTTCAGGCGGGCCTCGATGCAGGCCTGGAGGAAGTCGAACATCTCGGGCGTGGCGGTCCCGAACGAGATGAGGTCGTCGACCGTGTACGGCCGCTGCGAGAACTTCCGCACGGTGATGACCGGGCCGACGAGGCTGAGCGGCTCGACGATCGCGTTGACCCGGGAGCCGTCGGGGAGCCGGGCGTCGACGCGTGGGCTGGTCTCGTCGATCCGGCGGCCCATCGGCGTGATGATCCGGTCGATGATCCGGAGGACGTGCTCGTTGTTCAGGAAGACGCTGTCGACGCGCTGGATCTTGCCGTTCCGCTCGATGTAGACGTGGCGGGGCCCGTTGACCATCACCTCGGTGATCGTCTCGTCCGCGAGGAACGGCTCGAGCGGCCCGAAGCCGGTCACGTCGTTCGCGAGCTGATCGACGAGCTTCGCGCGCTCGTCCCGCGTGACCGCGAAGTCGTGCTCCTTGACCGTGCGGTCGACGATCCCCTCGATCTTCGGACGCACATCGCCCGCGTCGGCGTCGAGGAGGCTGTCGAACGCGTTCACGACCTCGGCCTGGAGGAGCATCCGGATCTCGCGGATCATCTCCTCGCGCGTCGTCGCCCGGGACGCGCCCGCCGGAGCGAGCGGTCGCGTGGCGTTCGCGCCGGGGCGCGTCGACTGGGACGTGGTCACGGACGGCCGCGGCGGCGCCGCGACGGACGAACCGCCACCGGTCGCGGATCCGGCTGCGACGGCCGGAAGGGCGGTCGGCGCGGGAAGTGAGGATGGGGCTTCGACCCGGGGCGCCACGGCGACCGCGGACGTGGTCTGGCTTCCGGCCTGGGCGATGGGGTCCATCACCGGGACGCCGAGGGCGGCGGCTTCGGCGGCTGCTGCGGCTGCAGCCTCGGCCGCTGCCCGTTCCTCGGCCCGTCGGCGCGCCGCCTCCACCCGTTGGAGCAGCGACATCAGCTCGACCTCCTGGGCTGTCCAGCCCCCAAGCGGCGGGCCCCCCGAGGGCTCGCCTCCCTGAACGTCCCGCCGTCCCCGGCGCCGGGACCCGCAGAGCATAGCCCGAAGGTCCCAGGACCTCGTTGCACGGAAGCACCTTCGGCGACGATCGGGCCGGTCTGGTCCCCATCAGTCTGGATTGGTTCGGTCCGAACGGAAGTCCGGGCCGCGACAGGACCCGCGTCGAACCGCGGACGGCTACGTCGTGGTGCGCAGTCCCTGGCCGGCGTAGTACTCGAACGTCCGCGTCGCGATCGGCAGCGGGACGTCCGGCGGGCACGGGTAGAGGTCCTGTTCGACGATGCAGAAGATGTCGCGATCGAGAGCTCCCAACGCCTCGAGGACGGGCGGCATGGCGGGCTCTCCGCGCTCCGGCTCGACCATCGCGCCGAGCTTCACCGCTGTGCCGAAGTCCAGTCCCTCGGCCACGACGCGACCACGGACGGCCGGATCGACCGACTTGAGGTGGACGTACGTGATCCGGTCCGGATGCGAGCGGATGATCTCGAGCGGGTCGCCGCCGCAGTACGCGACGTGGCCGGTGTCCAGACAGAACCGGACGGCATCCGGATCCGTCCCGGCGAACAGCCGCTCGATCTCGGCCGGCGTCGCGATGTGGGTGTCCGCATGGCTGTGGACGACGAGCTCGCAGCCCAGCTCGTCGCGAACGAAACGCCCCAGCTCCGACATGCCGTCGTTCAGCGCAGCCCACTCGTCATCCGTCAGCTCGGCCGGCTGATCGAGGCCGCCGTCGGCGTCGGTGTAGCCCTCCGGCAGGAGGACGAGATGCCGTGCCCCGAGCGGCGTGATCGTCCCGGCCTCCTCGATGCACGCCCGCTTCGCGGCGTCGAGCGCCGCCGGTCCGCGATGGAGCGCGGCGGACACCGTCCCGCCGGTGAGCGTCAGGTCGCGTGCGGCCAGCTCGTCGCTGAGCCGGCTCGGATCCGTCGGGAGGTAGCCGAACGGCCCGAGCTCCGTCCAGCGGTAGCCGGCCGCCCGTGCCTCGTCGAGGTATCTCGACCAGCGCGTCTGCCGCGGGTCGTCGGCGAACCACACGCCCCACGAGTCGGGCGCGGTGCCGAGGCGGAGGCGTGGGTAGCGGGGCTCGTCGGTCACGATCGGTCCTCGTGCGTGAAGGTCGCTGCGATTGTGCGACGATGGTCGCTCGGAGAGGGACGAAGGCGACGAGGAGGGCACCGATGGCGACGATCGCGGGCGCGGCCGCCCTACCGCTTGCGGACAGCCCGCTCGGCCGGACGGTCGCGACGACGGCGACCGACATCTGGAACGACTCGTGCGCGATCGACGAGCTCGAGTACGCACTGAGCTACGGCGCGGTCGGAGCGACCGCGAATCCCACGATCGTCGTCGATGTCTGGAACAAGGAGCCCGCCCACTGGCGCACCCGCGTCTCCGAGCTGGCGCGCGAGCGGCCGACCGCGACGCCGGCGGAGCTCGCCTGGGCGGTCGTCGAGGAGATGTCGATCCGCGGGGCGAGCCTGCTGGAGCCGGTGTTCGCGGCCCAGGGCGGCCGCCAGGGCCGGCTGTCGGTCCAGACCGACCCGACGCTGTTCCGCACGCCCGATCGGATGGTCGAGCAGGCCGCCCGCTTCGACACGATCGCCCCGAACATCATCGTCAAGCTGCCGGCCACGGCGGCGGGGATCGTCGCGATCGAAGAGGCGACGTTCGGCGGGATCAGCGTCAACGTGACCGTCAGCTTCACGGTCGCGCAGGCGGTCGAGGCGGCAGACGCGATCGAGCGGGGCCTTCGCCGGCGCGACGAGGCGGGGCTGCCGACCGACCGGATGGGTCCGGTCGTCACGTTGATGATGGGGCGGATCGAGGACTGGCTCCGTGTCGTCGTCGAACGAGACGGGCTCTCGGTCGATCCCGACGCGCTTCCCTGGAGCGGGGTCGCCGTGTTCAAGCGGGCGTACGGCGAGTTCCGGTCACGCGGCTTCCGGGCACGCCTCCTCGGAGCGGCGATCCGTCACCACTACCACTGGTCCGAGCTGATCGGCGGTGACGTCGTCATCACGATGCCGTCGTCGTGGCAGAAGCGGTTCAATGCCTCGGACATCGAGGTCCGGCCCCGGATCGACGATCCAGTGCCGGCCGCGCACCTCGAGACGCTGCGGCGGGAGCTTCCCGACTTCGTCCGAGCCTACGAGCCGGATGGGTTGACCATCGAGCAGTTCGACGGGTTCGGGGCGACCGCGCGGACGCTCCGCGCGTTCATCGCGTCGTACGCCGAGCTCCTCGCCCAGGTCACCGATGCCCTGATCCCGAACCCGGACAAGGCCCGCTGATCGTGGTCGCGGACGCCACGACGACGTCGTCGTTCCACCGCGTGGCGGGATCGACGGCCGAGCGCGGCTGGTCGGTCGTGATCACGCCCGAGTCCGCCGGCTGGGGGTACAGCGGCCTGCGGGTCGCCGAGCTCGCCGACGGCGAGCGGATCGCCCTTGGGACCGGCGCGGACGAGGCGATCGTCCTGCCGCTCGCCGGTGCGTTCGCCGTCGAGTCCGAGGGTGCGACCGTGGAGCTCGCCGGTCGCCGCGATCCGTTTGCCGGTCCGACCGACTTCGCCTACGTCCCGCCGGGCGCGAACGCGAAGATCGAGAGCCGCTACGGCGGCCGCGTCGCCGTCGCCACGGCCCGGACCGCGCGCCGCCTGCCCGTCCGCCGCGGCGATGCGGAGTCGGTCCCCGTGGAGCTGCGCGGCGCCGGCGCGGCCTCCCGCCTGGTCCGGAACTTCGCGACGCCCGGGGCGTTCGACGCCGACCGGCTCATCGCCGTCGAGGTGATCACGCCCGGCGGCAACTGGTCCTCGTACCCGCCCCACAAGCACGACGAGGCCGGACCGGCGGAGAGCGCGCTCGAGGAGATCTACTACTACGAGATCGCGCCGGCCCCGGGCGGCAGCCCGGGCGTCGCCTACCAGCGCGTCTACGGCTCGCCGGGCCATCCGATCGACGTCCTCGTCGAGGTCCACGACGGCGACGTCGTGCTCATCCCGCACGGCTGGCACGGTCCCGCGATGGCCGCGCCGGGCTACGACCTGTACTACCTGAACGTGATGGCGGGACCCGGTGACGACCGCGCGTGGCGGATCTCGGACGACCCGGACCATGCCTGGGTCCGCGGGACCTGGGCCGACCAGGCGGTGGATCCCCGCGTCGAGGCGCTCTCCCGCGGGGGGCGCACGTGACGACCGTGCGGCTGACGGTCGGCCAGGCGATCGTCCGGTTCCTCGTCGCGCAGCACACCGAGCGCGATGGCGTGGAGCATCGCCTGATCGAAGGGATCTTCGGGATCTTCGGCCACGGCAATGTCGCCGGCCTCGGTGAGGCGATCCTGGAGTCCGAGCTCGCCGATCCGGGCGCGCTGCGGTACTACCAGGGCCGCAACGAGCAGGGCATGGTCCACGTCGCGACGGGGTTCGCCCGGCAGCGCAACCGGCTGTCGACGCTCGCCTGCACGGCGTCCGTCGGTCCCGGCTCGACGAACATGATCACCGGCGCGGCGACGGCGACGATCAACCGGCTCCCCGTCCTCCTCCTGCCGAGTGACGTCTTCGCGACGCGCGTCGCGGACCCCGTCCTCCAGCAGCTCGAGGTCCCCTCGGCTGCCGATATCTCGGTCAACGACGCCTTCCGGCCGGTGGCGCGGTTCTTCGACCGGATCTGGCGACCGGAGCAGCTGCCCGCGGCGCTCCTCGGGGCGATGCGCGTCCTGACCGATCCGGCCGAGACCGGCGCGGCCGTCATCGCGCTCCCCGAGGACGTCCAGGCGGAGGCGTTCGACTGGCCGGCCGAGCTGTTCGCGAAGCGGGTCTGGCACGTGGCGCGGCCGGCGCCCGAGCCGGCCGCGCTCGAGCGGGCGGTGGCTGCGATCCGCGCGTCGACGCGGCCACTGATCGTGAGCGGCGGCGGGACGCTCTACGCGGAGGCGACCGAAGCGCTCCGCGCGTTCGCGGAGGCGACCGGGATCCCGGTCGCGGAGACGTACGCGGGCAAGGGCTCGCTCCCGTACGACCACCCATCGTCGATCGGCGCGATCGGCGCATCGGGGAACGCGGCCGCGAACGAGATCGCTCGGGACGCGGACGTCGTCATCGGGATCGGGACGCGCTGGGGCGACTTCCCGACGGCGTCACGGACGGCATTCCAGGATCCGAACGTCCGCTTCGTGAACATCAACGTCGCCTCGTTCGATGCCGCCAAGCACGCGGCGGTCATGGTCCAGGCCGACGCCCGCTCGGCCCTCGAGGCGCTCGCGACGGCGCTCGGCGGCTGGTGCGTGGACGGCGCGTATCGCGAGCGCGCCCGTTCGCTCGCGGCGGCCTGGGATGAGGCGGTGGGCGGCGCCTACGCCGTCGACCACGGCCCGCTCCCGGCCCAGTCCGCGGTGATCGGAGCGGTCAACGAGGGCTCGGCCCCGCGGGACATCGTCGTCTGCGCCGCGGGCTCGCTGCCGGGCGACCTCCATCGGCTGTGGCGGACGCGCGACCCGAAGGGCTTCCATGTCGAGTACGGCTTTTCGTGCATGGGCTACGAGGTCGCCGGCGGACTCGGGGTGAAGCTCGCCGCGCCCGACCGCGACGTCATCGTCATGGTCGGGGACGGCTCGTGGCTGATGATGTCGTCCGAGCTCGTGACGGCCGTCCAGGAGCGGATCCCGCTGATCGTGGTGCTCGTCCAGAACCATGGCTTCCAATCGATCGGTGCGCTGTCGGAGTCCGTCGGCTCGCAACGGATCGGGACCCGCTACCGGTTCCGCACCGACAGCGGCCGCCTCGACGGCGAGCTCCTCCCGGTCGATCTCGCCGCGAACGCGGAGAGCCTCGGCGCCCGGGTCATCCGCGCCGAGACGATCGGGGACCTCCGGGACGGCCTCGCGGCGACGAAGGCCGACGCCGGCCGAGATCGGCCGGTCGTGATCCACATCGAGACGGACCCGTTCGTGCCGGCGCCGTCGGGCGGCGGCTGGTGGGACGTGCCGATCGCGGATGTCGCGGGGATCGACTCGGTCGATTCGCCACGCGAGGCCTACCGCGAGAACAAGCACCGCCAACGCCCGCTCGTCTGACGCAGCGATCCGAACTCGGCTGGTCGAGGCGAGATCGGTGGGGCTGGTCCACGCTGGCGTGTCGGCGTCGCGAGGAGCGGGGCCGGGCGGCTCCGGATGCACGATCGTGCGAGGGCCGTGCATCGGCGCGTTCCGCGAAGGACCGTTGCGACTGGACATCCGCCTGTTCGATCAGCCCGGCCGATCCGCGAAGCGCGAGGGCCGAGCGAGCCCGCGCCGGGGCCGATCCACTCGGAGCTCCGTGCTATCCTCCCGACTCCGGCGTGGGGCTATAGCTCAGCTGGGAGAGCGTCTGAATGGCATTCAGAAGGTCAGGGGTTCGAATCCCCTTAGCTCCACCACTTCACGCAGGGACATGAACCGCTTCTTCGGATCCAGCCTCCTTCTTCGCTAGCCGACCCACCCCGGTGGGCCGGCGCCCTGTGACCCCTTGCCGCGGCGAGGGGTCGTTTCGTACCCGCGACAGAGCGGCTGGCAGGAGCCCAGGCAGATGACCACCACCGAGAACCACGACACGCGCAAGGCGGACGCCACCAGCGGCCGCCACCGGATCGAGCGCTACGACCCGACCGAGATCGAGCCGCGCTGGCAGAAGCGCTGGGAGGAGCTCGGGCTCTACAAGGTCGACCTCGACGACGACACGAGGCCGCGCTACTACCTGCTGACGATGTACCCGTACCCGTCGGGCGACCTCCACATCGGCCACTGGTACATCAAGACCCCGACCGATGCGCTCGCCCGGTTCCATCGGATGCACGGCGAGAACGTGTTCCTGCCGATCGGCTTCGACGCGTTCGGGCTGCCCGCAGAGAACGCGGCGATCCGGAACAACATCAACCCGCGCGACTGGACGATGTCGAACATCGAGAACATGCGGCGCCAGCTGCGCTCGATGGGGGCGACGTTCGATTGGAGCGCCGAGGTCGTCACATCCGACCCCGAGTACTACAAGTGGAACCAGTGGTTCTTCCTGCGCCTGCTCGAGGCCGGCCTGGCCTACCGGGCGAAGTCGCCGGTGGACTGGTGCCCCAACGACGGGACGCTCGCTCGCGAGCAGGTCGAGGGCGCCGACCGCCACTGCTGGCGCTGCGGCGCGAAGGTCGAGAAGCGCGACCTGGAGCAGTGGTACATCCGGGTCACGAAGTACGCCGACGAGCTGCTCGACTTCTCGGAGATCGAGTTCCCGGACCCGGTCCGGATCCAGCAGACGAACTGGATCGGCCGATCCGAGGGCGGCGAGATCGTCTTCGAGACGGCGCCTTCGGACCACCACGAAGGCGGGAAGGAGCTGCGGGTCTTCACGACCCGGCCCGACACGCTGTTCGGCGCGACGTTCATGGTCCTCGCGCCCGAGCACCCGCTCGTCGCCTCGCTGACCGCCCCGGAGCGCCGGGCGGAGGTCGAGGCGTACGTCGCGAGCGCTCGGTCCGCGACCGAGATCGAGCGGCTGTCGACCGATCGCGAGAAGACCGGCGTCCCGATCGGTGCGGACGCGATCAACCCGGTCAACGGCGAGCGCATCCCGATCTTCGTCGCGGACTACGTGCTCGGCGGCTACGGCACCGGCGCGATCATGGCGGTGCCGGCCCACGACGAGCGCGACTACGCGTTCGCGGTGAAGTTCGGGCTCCCGATCCGGCGTGTCGTCGCGGCGCCCGGCGACGAGGACCGCGACCTGGCCGACGGCGCCTACATCGCCCACTCGACCGGCGAGCGCCTGGTGAACAGCGGCCCGTACAGCGGGCTCGCCGCGGACGAGGGCGGCAAGGCGATCGTCGGCGCGCTCGAG
>DASSMI010000158.1:0-4652 GCA_035688935.1 Candidatus Limnocylindrales bacterium
GAGCGCGAGGCCGAGTTCTACACGCTCGGCGAGGGCGAGATGTTCATCAACATGGGCCCGCAGCACCCGTCGACGCACGGCGTGCTCCGGATCGTCCTCAAGCTCGACGGCGAGCAGGTCGTCGACCTCGACCCGGTCCTCGGGTATCTCCACCGCGGCGTCGAGAAGCTGTGCGAGAACGCCGACTACCACCACTCGATCGCGTATCTCGACCCGCTCGAGTACATCAGCTCGCTCTTCTGCGAGTGGCCGGGCGTCCTGGCCTTCGAGAAGCTCCTCGACGTGGAGGTGCCCCGCCGCGCCGAGTACATCCGCGTCCTTGCGACCGAGCTCAACCGGATCCTGTCGCACTCGATGTTCATCGGGTGGATGGCGCTCGACCTGGGTGGGCTCACGCCGATCCTGTACGGCCTGATCGAGCGCGACGAGATCGCGGAGATGCTCGCCTCGCTGACCGGTCAGCGGCTCCTCTTCAACTACCTCCGGATCGGCGGCGTCAACGGCGACCTGAACCACGACTTCATGAGCCGCCTCGGCGACTGGATGAGCCGGGCGACGACGCAGATCGAAGCCAACCTGACGCTCCTGAACGAGAACGAGATCTTCGTCCGCCGGATGCGCGGCCTCGGGAAGCTCGACAAGGAGACCGCCCTGCGAATGGCGGTGACCGGCCCGAACATCCGGGCGAGCGGCGTCCCCCTCGACTTCCGGCGGGCCCACCCGTACAGCGTCTTCCCCGAGCTCGAGTTCGACATCCCGACCCGCGACGAGGGCGACTGCCTGGCCCGCTACCTCGTGCGCGTCGACGAGATCAAGCAGAGCCTCCGGATCATCGATCAGTGCCTCCACAACATGCCCGACGGGCCGGTGATGGCGAAGCTCCCGCGGCTCCTCCGTCCGCGACCGGGCCGGGCCTACGCCGCGGTCGAAGGCCCGCGCGGCCACTACGCGGCGTACGTGATCAGCGACGGCACGGACCAGCCGTTCCGGATGCGGATCCACGACCCGTCATTCATCCACCTCCAATCGGTGGGCGTCCTGATGCCGGGCCATCTCATCGCCGACGCGATGGCGGTGATGGCCAGTCTCGACCCGATCATGGGCGGCGTCGACAAGTGACGACGTTGAGCCGGACCTGGGGCAATCTCACGACCGTCGGCAAGGTCGTCCTCCCGCTCGCGCTCCTCGTCTTCATCATCGGCCCGATCCTGACGATCTTCCTCGCGCTGTTCGCGGGTCCGCTGATCCTCGACTTCCTGACCGCCAACCTGCCGATCGTCCGGTTCGTGGTCGCCGTGACCGCCGTGCTCCTCATGAGCGTCCCGAGTGCCTTCCTGATCATCTATCTCGAGATGAAGGTCATCGCGCTGATGAACCTCCGGATCGGCCCGGACCGGGTCGGCCCGTTCGGGAGCCTCCTGTCCGTCGTGCACGGGCTCAAGGTCCTGATGAAGGAGGACTTCAGCCCGACGGGCGCGGATCGGCTCGTGTTCACGCTCGCGCCCGTGGTTGTCTACATGTCGGCGGTGATGACGCTCCTCGTCCTGCCGTTCGCGCCGGGCCTGTTCGGCGCCGACATGAACATCGGCCTCCTCTACCTGTTCGGGGTCGGTGGGCTGACCGTCGTCGGGCTGCTCATGGCCGGCTGGTCGAGCTTCAACAAGTACTCGCTCATCGGCGGGCTCCGCTCGGCCGCCCAGGTCGTGAGCTACGAGATCCCGCTCACGCTGTCGGTCGTCGGGCTGCTGCTCCTGGCCGGGACGATGAGCCTCAACCAGATCACGCTCAACCAGGCCGGCTGGTTCACGAACTGGTACGTCTTCCAGCAGCCGCTGGGCGCCCTGATCTTCTTCATCGCGGCCACCGCGGAGGCGAACCGGACGCCGTTCGACCTGACCGAGGCGGACAGCGAGATCGTCGCCGGATTCGCGACCGAGTACTCGGGGATGCGGTTCGGGTTCTTCTTCTTCGCCGAGTACGTCAACGTCTTCGTCGTCTCGGGCCTGATCGTCACCCTGTTCTTCGGCGGCTGGAACGCCCCGTTCGCGTGGCCGGCGGCGTGGGCGCCGGACCTCCACGTGGATCTCGGCTCGATGGGGATGGGCCTCCTCTTCGCCCTCCTGTTCATCCCGCCGATCCTGATCCTCGCCCTCGCGGCGCCGTTCTACGTGGGACGGAGCTCGGTGAAGTGGTGGCAGGCGCTGATCATCGGCTTCGTCCTGTTCAACCTCCTCGTCGTCGTCGCGGTCGTCGGCTGGGCGTTCATCAGCTGGGACTGGGTCGCCGGCCTGATGTGGTTCCTGCTCAAGAGCTACGTGTTCGTGTTCACGTTCGTGTGGATGCGCGGCACCCTGCCGCGCGTCCGGATCGACCAGCTCATGGGGTTCGCCTGGAAGTGGCTCCTGCCCGCATCGCTGCTCAACCTGTTCGTGACGGCCGCTGCGCTCGTCGTCGTCAACCGGCCGGCCGGATGACGGAGCCGACCCGATGATGCGACTGCCCGGGATCGGGCTCGTCAAGGGCATGGGGCTGACGCTCCGCCGGTTCTTCGAGCCGAAGGCGACGATCCGGTACCCCGAGGTGCGCCTCGACGTCCCGCCGAGGTTCCGCGGCCGCCTCCAGCTGCTCTACGACGAGTGGGGCACGCTGAAGTGCGAGACGTGCTTCCAGTGCGCCCAGGCCTGCCCGATCGAGTGCATCGACATGGGCGGGATCGACACGAAGGGTCGCTACCACATCCACTGGGGCGCCCCCGAGACGTACGGCGAGCGGCGCGAGGAGTCCGCGCTCCGGCGGTCGGGCCGGCCCGTCCCCGACGTCGCCTACGCCCACTTCGACCCGATCCACCCGGAAGCGCTCGAGGCGATCCTGGAGCGCTACGACTTCGACCCGGCGCACATGCTCGAGATCCTCGAGGCGACGCAGGCCGAGTACGGCCACCTGCCCGTCGCCGCGCTGAAGCTGATCAGCCAGAAGACCGGGGCGTGGTACGCGATGATCTACGGGACTGCGTCGTACTACCGGCACCTGCGGTTCGAGCCACCGGCCGAGGCCGCGTCGCCGCTCGCCGCCCAAACGGCTTCTGCCCGCGAGAGCCGCGAGACCGCGTTCCTCGCCGGGCTCGACGCGTCACTCGGCGGCGCGACCGGGACGCGACGAGCGGCGCCGGGCGCCGGACCGGCTCGAGCCTGACGCCGATGCCCGCCAGCACCGTCCGGACCCCGCCGTCCTGGCCCGGGATCCTGCTGTCCCGTGAGCCGGTTCGCGACCCGCTCGACCTCGAGGCGGCGCGCGGCCACGGCGCGTTCGAGGCGCTGCGCCTCGCGCTGACCGACCTCGGCTCATCCGGCGTCATCGCGACGATCGCGGCGTCGGGGCTTCGTGGGCGGGGCGGCGCGGGCTTTCCGACGGGCGAGAAGTGGCGGACCGCCGCCGCGACGCCCGCGACGCGCCGGTTCGTCGTGGCGAACGGCTACGGCGCCGATCCGTCCTCGCTGACCGATCGGACGCTCCTCGAGCGGAACCCGTACGGGGTCCTGGAAGGCGCGCTGATCGCCGCCACCGCGATCGGCGCCGACGAGGTCGTCGTCGCGGTCCGAGCCGAGGCGACGGACGCGATCCGGGCGCTCGAGACCGCTCGCGACCGGATGCTCGACGCGAACCTCGCCGGGTTCGACATCCTCGGCTCGGGCGCCCACATCGAGATCACGATCCGGTCGGTGCAGGGCGCGTACATGCTCGGCGAGGAGACGGTCCTGCTCAAGGCGATCGAGGGGAAGCGCGGCCAGCCGGAGCAGCGACCGCCCCAGCCTGCGACCCGCGGCCTCTTCGGATACCCGACCGTCGTCCAGAACGTCCAGACCCTCGCCGCGGTCCCGTGGATCCTCGTCCACGGCGCCGAGGCGTTCGCGGGCGTCGGGTCGAAGGCCAGCCCCGGCACGATCCTCGCCTCGGTTCGCGCGCCGGGCGGCTCGGGCGTCGTCGAGGTGCCGATCGGGACGCCGCTCCGCGACATCGTCGGGCTCTTCGGCAAGGACGCCGCCAAGAGTCTGAAGGCGTACGTCGTCGGCGGCCCGTCCGGAGGCATCCTCCCGGCCGAGCTCGGCGACACCGCGTTCGAGTTCGAGGCGCTCCGAGCCGTCGGCGCCCACATCGGATCGGGCTCGATCATCGCGGCCGACCAGCGTGCCTGCGTCGTCGACCTCGCGCGCCTCCTGACCCGGTTCTGCGCGGACGAAGCATGCGGCAAGACGATCCCGTGTCGGATCGGGCTCCGCCGGGTGAGCGAGATCGGCGATCGGATCGCGACCGGTCTGCCCAAGCCCACCGACGGCCAGCTCCTCGCCGACCTGTCGAGCGACATCGTGGGCTCCGCGCTGTGCGACCACGAGCGGCTCGCCACCCTCCCGTTCGCGAGCGGGCTGCGATACGTCCGTTCCGAGCTCGACGAGCACATCCTCCGGAGCTCGTGCCCGGCCGGCGTCTGCCGGCCGATCGCGGTCGCCGCCGGACCTGCCCACTGACGAGACGATGACCGACCTCCTGCCGCGCCCCTATATCGCGACGAACACGATCCAGCCGCTCGACGATTCGCGCGCCGAGCGCCTGCTGACGACGCAGTCGCCGCAGCGTCCGCAGTCGACGCCACGGAT
>DASSMI010000159.1:0-2353 GCA_035688935.1 Candidatus Limnocylindrales bacterium
CGGGACGGCCGGGACGTTGACGTTGATCAGCTCGCCGCGCGACAGGCCGTGCTCGAGGATATTCCGCGCGACGACGAGCGCCGCCGTCGCGGCGAGGGCGAAGTCGGGGTGCTCGTAATACTCCTGGCTCATCGCGAAGGCGGGGCAGCCGTTGATCACCGCCTCCATCGCGGCGCTGACGGTGCCCGAATAGGTGATGTCGTCGCCGAGGTTCGCGCCGTAGTTGATCCCCGAGGCGACGAGGTCGAAGCCGTGGCCGAAGTAGCCGAGGAAGGCGATCGACACGGCATCGGTGGGGGAGCCGTCCACCGAGTACCCGATCGAGCCGTCCCCGAGCGTGCGCTCCCGGACGCGGAGCGGCCGCATGAGCGTCTTCTGGTGGCCGACGGCGCTCTGGTTCGTGTCGGGCGCGACCACGGTCGTGTCGCCGATCGGATCGAGCGCTTCCTTCAAGGCCAGGAGCCCGCGCGACTCGACCCCGTCGTCGTTCGTGATGAGGATTTTCGGCCGCGTCGACCAATCGTGGAGGGGCCGCGCCATCGTCCGGAGGGCGCGCGGGCCCCCGCGATCCGCGCCGCCGGCGACCGGCTCGCCGCGTTCCTTGTCGAGGTCGCGCCGCTCGGTCCGGGCCCGCTCGCGGGTCATGTCGGGCGTGGTCGTCCCCGTCGTCCCCTCGCGGGCTCGCTTGCCGGAGCCGTCGGCGTCGTCGTTCGACATCCGGTCTAGGTGGTGACGTCCGGGTCGATGCCGGGAACGGGCTCGGCCGGGATGCGCACCCGTCGACCCTCGCGGGCCTCGACCCGGCGCGCCGCGCGTTCGGTCACGGGCGCCGGCTCGCGGTTGAGGATCAGGAAGTGGAAGAAGAACGCGGACAGGACCGCCGCGATCGGGATCCCGAAGATCGCCCCACTGATCCCGGCGATCTTGCTGCCGATGAGGACGGAGCCGAGGACGACGATCGGGTGGATCCCGACGGCCTCCTGCATCAGTCGCGGCTGGAGGACGTTCATCACGACGAACCAACCGAGGGCCATGAGGATGACGGCCGGCAGGACCGGTGCGCCCGGCGTGAGGAGCGCGACGATGATCGGCGGCGCCCAGGCGACGAACGGACCGAAGAACGGAATCGCCATGAGCCCGCCGGCAGCAGCCGTCGTCACCGGAAGGTACTGAAGACCGAGGACAGCGCTCGTGACGGCCGCCACGGCCGCGTAGACGACGCCGAGGATCGCCTGACCGCGCAGGAACCCGCCGAACGAGCGGGCGATGCTCGTCTCGAGCAGGCGGGCCTCCTCCTTCCACGCCGGCGGGACGATCCGGAAGAAGAAGCTGAGGATCGCGTCGCGGTCGACGACCATGTACAGCGACAGGATCAGGACGATCAGGAGGTTGCCCATCGCCCCCAGGCTCGCGACTGCGAGCTGCTGGAGCGGGCCGGCCAGCTGCGCCGCGTAGGTCGCCAGGTTGTCGAGGAAGAGATTCGCCTGGGTGACGAGATCGACCTGGTCGAGCCCGAACGCACGGAGCCGCTCCTCCCACGGCGCGAGGATGTCGGGGAGCTGACCTCGGAGCGTCGGCACGCCGGCCACGAACGACGCGATGGACTGGGCGAGCGCCCCGGCGATCAGGACCACGGCGAGGACGATCGCCCCGACGAGGACGGCATACACGAGGACGACGGCGCCGACCCGCGGGAGGACGGGGACGAGCCGGGTGAGGCCGGCGACGACCGGGCTCAGGATGAAGGCCAGCAGCCAGGCGAGGAAGAACACGAGGATGATGTCGCCGAAGGCGTAGAAGACGCTCGCGGCGAGCCCGATCGCGACGAACGCGAGAACGATCGTGCCGAGCACCAGGACGGCCGTCACCCAGCGCTGATGGCGTTCGGTCAGGCTGAGCATCCCGTGTCGCACCTCGGGTCCGGCGGAACCGGCGACGCCGGCAAACCGCGTCCGCTCACCGTGGAGGGGCGGTGCCCCTCCCCTTGGCGCCATGGTAGTCCGCGCTCATTCGCCGCCGCTCACCTGCCCGCCCCGGCGGATCGCGCGTGTTGACCCCGCGTCGACGAATCCGGTCCCAACGACCGTGGCGCCCGGTCGCGGCCCATCGCTGACCGTCAGTCAGCACAGGGGACCGAGGCGTCGATGCGGCATGGCTCGCATCCGGATCGTCGACCCACAGTCAACGCGTCGCGTCGGCGCGCCGAAGGTCCCGCTCCGCGGGGCCGTTTGCCGCCCTCGACCTCGACTGGTGCGGCGACGTCGCGTCCGCTGCGCTCCGCGCTCCGGGCCGCGACGACGGCGGAGCTCCGCGAGACCGTCGCCGCGATCCCCGCGTGAGGGCCGCGCTCGAG
>DASSMI010000160.1:0-4848 GCA_035688935.1 Candidatus Limnocylindrales bacterium
CGCTACGAGGTCCGAGCGGTCGAGGTGTACGACGACATCGCCTCGGCGTGCGTCTACGCCGTCCCCTATGTCGACTATCTCCATCTCGTCCGCACCGACGATGGGTGGCGGATCATGAACGCGCTCTGGCGGAAGCCGTAGCCGATGGCCGTGGCGGCCTCTCCCGGTGCGCCGGCCGAGCCGAGCCGCGCCCGGCTGCCCGACGCCTCGGGATTCGTGGAGCGCGACGGCGTCCGGATTGCGTGGGAACGGCACGGCTCGGGCACGCCGACGATCCTCCTCATGCCGACGTGGTCGATCTTCACGTCGCGCCACTGGAAGTTCCAGGTCCCCTATCTTGCGCGGCACTTCCGGGTGGTGACGTTCGACGGCCGCGGGAACGGACGCTCGGATCGACCGACCGAGCCCGCCGCCTACGCCGACACGGAGTACGTCAGGGACGCGGCCGCGGTCCTGGACGCCACGGACACCGACCGGGCGCTTGTCGTGGGGATGTCGATGGGCGGTGCGTTCACGCTCCGGTTCGCCGTCGACGAACCGGACCGGACGCTCGGGATCGTCCTGATCGGGCCGGCGGTCCCAGTCGGCGACCGGCCCGAGGGAACGCCGGATGTCGTGCCCGACGTCGATTTCGAGGAGCCGCAGGATCCCGAGGCGGACGACGGTTGGGGCCGCTACAACGCCCATTTCTGGCGCCGCGACTGGCCGGGATTCGCCGAGTGGTTCGTCGGGACACGCGTGTTCTCCGAGGCGCACTCGACGAAGCACATCGAAGACGGCGTGGGATGGGCGCTCGGCACGGACGCCGACGCGATGATCGCGAAACGCCGGGCCCCGCGGCTGCGCCGGCCGAGCGACTGGCCCACGCCTCCGTCGACCGAGGGCCGGGCGATCGCGTTCGTGCGCCGGGTCGGCTGCCCGGCCCTCGTCATCCAGGGCACGGACGACCGGGTCATCGGCATCGAGGTGGGCCGCCGGCTCGCCCGTGAGCTCGGCGCGCCGATCGTCGAGATCGAGGGCGGCGGCCATGCCCCGCACCTGCGGGAGCCGGTGCTCGTCAATCGGCTGATCGCGGAGTTCGCCCGCTCGTTGGCGGGCCCAGCGAGCGTCGAGCCATGACGGTCGAGGCGGCTTCTCGCGCGGCCGGCACGGCCGACGGCGGCCGCGCCCGTCTGCCCGTTCGGTCGGGATCCGCCGAATCCTCGGACGGCGTCCGGATCGCGTGGGAGGAGTTCGGCTCGGGCGATCCGACGATCGTCCTCCTGCCGTCCGCGCCGATCATCCATTCGCGGCAGTGGAAGGGCCAGATCCACTACCTCAGCCGTTCCTGGCGGGTCATCTCGTTCGACGGTCGTGGGAACGGCCGGTCCGACCATCCCACCGACCCCGCGGCCTACCACGACGATCGGTTCGTCGAGGACATCGTCACGGTCCTGGACGCGACCGGGACCGCGAGCGCGGTCCTCGTCGGCCTCTGCACCGACGGCGTCTGGCGGGCGATCCGGCTCGCCGCCGAGCATCCGGAGCGCGTCCTCGGAATCGTCGCGTTCGCGGTGGGCGTGCCGCGGCTCGCGACGCCCCAGCCCCACTACGTCGCGGCGTCGGCGGTCTTCGACGAGGAGCTCCCAACGTCCGACGGTTGGGCGAAGTACAACCGACATCACTGGCGGCGCGACTACCCCGATTTCGCCGAGTTCTTCTTCTCCCAGATGGCGATCGAGCCGTACTCGACGAAGGCGATCGAGGACGCAAGCGGCTGGGCCTGTGATGGGTCCGTCGAGGCGATGCTCGCCGATGCCGCCGCCGAGTTCCCGTTCGACCGCGACGGCGTCGAAGCGATCGCGCAGAAGGTCCGTTGCCCGATGCTCCTCGTCCACGGCACGGACGACCAATGCCAGCTCCCGGCCCGCGCCGAGCGCCTCGCCGAGCTCACCGGGGCGCCGCTCGTCCTCGTCGAGGGCGCGGGCCACATGATCCCGGCCCGCCACCCGGTGCTCGCGAACCTGCTGATCCGCGACTTCGTCCGCGGGCTGGCGGGCACTCGATGATCGCGTCGATCGCGCCCGTCGACCGGCGGTCGGCGGCCGCCGCTCGAGCCGCTTGGCCCGTGGCCGACGGCTTCGTCGTCCGTGACGGCGTGCGGATCGCCTGGGAGCGGTTCGGCTCGACGGATCCGGCCGCGCCGGCGGTCCTGCTCATGCCGACGTGGCAGATCGTCCACTCGCGCCTGTGGAAGCTCCAGGTGCCCGACCTGGCCCGTCACGCCACCGTCCTCACCTTCGACCCACCTGGCAACGGACGGAGCGACCGGCCGCAGGAGGCCGGCCCGTACGACCGTCGAGCCTGGGTCGACTACGCGCTGGCCGTCCTCGACGCGAACAACGTCGAGCGCGCCGTCGTCATGGCCTGGTGCGATGAGGGTCAGTCGCTGTGGCTCGCCGCCGAGCATCCGCAGCGAGTCGCCGGCCTCGTTCTGTTCTCGGCCTATCCGTATGCCGCCCTGACCCTGGACGGCGACGGCCCCGCGGCCGCGGCGGAGTTCGACCCGACTGCGTGGCCGGCCTTCGTCGAGGACTTCTTCGAGCGCGTCTTCTCGGAGCCGCACTCGAGCAAACCGCTCGAGGACGCGGTCGGCTGGGGCCTGGAGACCGACGGGCCCACGATCGCGCTCGAGGCCGGCGACGCCGTGATCGACCGGACCACCGCCGCCGAGCTGGCCACACGCATCCGGTGTCCGGCGCTCATCGTGGCCGGCGCCGACGATCGGCTCTGTTCGAGCGCCGACGCCGAGCCGCTCGCCCGACTGCTCCGTGGGCGTCTCGAGCTGCTGGCAGGAAGCGGCCACGCGCCGCTCCTCCGTCAACCCATCCGCTCCAACCTGCTCCTCCGTGCCTTCCTGGAGACGACGATGAACGGATCGACCGCAGCGCTCCCACGCCAGACCACATGGACGCGGGCGCTCGCCCGGAAGCGGCGGGCCCTGTATCTCTCCTCCCCGATCGGCCTGGGCCACGCGATGCGCGACGCGGCGATCGCCGAGGAGCTCCGGAAGCTCCATCCGGACCTCGAGATCGACTGGCTCGCCCAGCATCCCGTGACAGCGGTTCTCGAGACGCGCGGCGAGCGGATCCATCCCCTGTCGGCCGAGCTGGCCTCCGAGTCCGGCCACTTCGCGGCCGAGGCGTCCGGCCACGACCTGAACGCGTTCCAGGCGATCCGCCGGATGGACGAGATCCTCGTGGCGAACTTCATGGTGTTCCATGACGCGGTGACCGAGGGCGAATACGACCTCGTGATCGGCGACGAGGCATGGGACGTGGACCACTTCCTCCACGAGAACCCCGAGCTGAAGCGGACCGCGTTCGCCTGGATGACCGACTTCGTCGGCTGGATCCCGATGCCCGATGGCGGCGAGCGGGAGGCGTTCCTCACCGCCGACTACAACGCCGAGATGATCGAGCACGTCGAGCGCTTCCCGCGGCTGCGCGACCGGTCGATCTTCGTGGGCAACCCGGACGACATCGTCCCCGACGACTTCGGGCCGGGGCTCGGCTCGATCCGCGACTGGACCGAGCGCCACTTCGCGTTCAGCGGCTACATCACCGGGTTCGACCCCGCGCCGTTGGTGGCGCGCCGCGACGAGCTCCGGCGCGAGCTCGGCTATCGGCCGGACGAGCGGGTCGTCATCGTGACGGTCGGCGGCTCGGGCGTGGGCGAGACGCTGCTCCGGCGGGTGGTGGCGGCCTACCCCGAGGCCGCCCGGCTCGTGCCCGGTCTGCGGATGATCGCGGTTGCCGGGCCGCGGATCGACCCGGCTGCGCTCGGAGCGCCGGCCGGGGTCGAGGTCGTCGGCTTCGTGCCGGACCTGTACCGGCACCTCGTCGCGAGCGACCTGGCGGTCGTCCAGGGCGGGCTGACGACGACGATGGAGCTCGCCGCGGCCGGGCGGCCGTTCCTGTACTTCCCGCTCGCCAACCACTTCGAGCAGCGCCGGCACGTGCGCCACCGCCTCGAACGGTACGGCGCCGGGCGGTTCATGGAATACGCGGACGCCACGCCCGAGGTGATCGCGGCAGCCATCGCGGAGGAGATCGACCGGCCGGTGACATCGCTCCCGGTGGAGACCGACGGCGCGGCGAAGGCGGCGGCAATGATCGCGGAGCTCGTGTAGCGCCTCGGGAGACCAACTCCGCGGCCGGAACCGCTGTCCGTCACGCCCCCTGGAACCGGTCCGCTCGGAAGCGATCCACTGGCCAGCTGGTCGTGCCGTCGAGGACGAGATCGGCGAGGATCTCCCCGATCACCGGCGCGAACTTGAAGCCGTGCCCGGAGCAGGCGGAGGCGAGGGCGACGCCGGGCGCCGCCGGGTGGCGATCGATGACGAACGCCTCGTCGGGGGTGTTCGTGTAGAGGCAGACCTCCGCATGGACGAGGGGCCCGTCGGCGGTGGGCATGCGCCGGCGGATCCAGCTTCGGACGCGCTCGACATCCGCATCGGCAACGTCGCGATCGATCGTCTCGGGCTCGCCGAAGGTGCCCCAGTGATGGATCGAGACCTTCAGGCCGAGCGTGGGGTCGTTCGGGATGCCGTAGTGGACGGCGTCGTCGCCGCCCAGGACCCAGATCGGCATCCGGTCAGCGCCGACCGAGGCCGGATCGACCGTCGTCCGGAACCACATCGGGACTTCGCGCTCGATCCGGAGCGGCAGGCTGAGATCGGGCGCGGACTCGCCGATCCACGGGCCGGTCGTGACGACGAGATGGTCGCCGCCGAGCACTAGCCCATCGCTCGTCTCCACCTCGAACCCGCCGCCGTCGGCCGGCCGCCAGTCGACGAGCCGCCCGCCG
>DASSMI010000161.1:0-7113 GCA_035688935.1 Candidatus Limnocylindrales bacterium
GCCGGCGATCCGTGCCGCCGGTGATCCGCTGCTCGAGGACCGGCCGGCGGAGCGTGCCGATCGGGTCGCTCGGTGGGAGCAGCTTCGCCGAGCGGCCCACCGCGGCGGCGCCCGGCCCGGTGGCCCGCTCCGCGGTGTCCCCCTCTGTTCGCTGTGACGTGCCGGCCACGGACCCCTCCGACTGTTGGGCCCATCGTAACGCGGGCGTGGAAGATGACGATCCAATCTCGTACTTCAACAAAGTGAAAATGAGGCTTGACAAAGTGATCTGTGAGTAGCACGATGCAGCCGCACACCACCACTTCGAGGAACGCATGGCTCACGACGTCATCTCCACGTGTCCCGTCTGTGCGGGGGAGCTCGCGGTCACCCGGCTGCGCTGCACCTCGTGCGGGACGACGCTCGAGGGCGAGTTCTCGGTCGGCCGGTTCGCCCGGCTGAGCCGGGACCAGATGGCGCTCCTCGAGAGCTTCCTCCGCTCGCGCGGCAACCTCCGCGACATCGAGCGCGAGATGGGGATCAGCTACCCGACCGTCCGGTCCCGCGTCGAGGCGCTCGTCCGGGCGCTCGGCTTCGGCCCGCGCGACGACGACGCGACCGAGGCCGGCGACGACGACGACCGCCCGGCCGACACGCGCGAGGCGATCCTCGGGCGGCTGGCCCGCCACGAGATCACGGCCGAGGACGCCGCCCTGGCGATCCGGGCCCTGGGGAGGAACCGATGACCGCACTCGACGACCGCGCTCCCGCCGTGCTCCACCCGATCGGCCGGCGCGGCTCGGTGGCCATCAAGCTCGCCTCCGCGGAGATCCGCCTGACCGGCACCGACGGCGACCATGCCGTCGTCCGGACGCCGGCCGGGCGAGCCCTGCCGGACCGCGTCGTGGTCGAGACCACCGAGGCGGGCCTCGTCATCCGCGAGCGCGAGCCGCTCGGGCTGACCTTCGGGATGGGCCGCAAGACGATCAACCTGGACATCGAGCTGCCGGCCGAGGCCGAGCTCGGGATCGACATCGCCAGCGGCGAGATCGACGCGATCGGTCTCCGCGGCGACCAGCGGTACCGGACCGTCTCGGGCGACGCGCGGCTCCATGACGCCGCGGGCCGGATCGAGCTGAATGCGGTCTCCGGCGACGTCGAGATCGAGCTGGCCGGCGCGGCCGACCTGGCCGTCAAGTCGGTCTCGGGCGACGTCTCCGTCGCCGGCGGGTCGCTGACGAGCCTGCGCGTCGGCACGACGAGCGGCGACGTCCAGATCGATACGCCGATCACGGGCCGCACCGGCAACCAGATCGACACGCTCAGCGGCGACGTCAGCCTCGTCGCCGAGACCGGGATGCGGATCGAGGCGCGGACCGTGTCAGGCGATCTGACGAGCGACCTCCCGCATCGCAGCGAGGGCCGCATGGGCCGCCGGACGCTGATCGTCGGGGACGGCTCGATCGAGCTGGGCTTCCGCTCGGTCTCGGGCGACCTCCAGGTCCATGACGCGAGCCGCATCTCGTCGCGGCGATCGACCGCTCCCCGGCCGCCGACGGCACCGGCGCCGCCCGCCGCGCCCGCCGCGCCGAGCGCGCCCGCCGCGCCGAGCGCGCCGGCCGCGCCGCGCTCACCGAGCGATCCCGACACCGCCGACCATGAGACCGCGGCCGATCCCGCCGAGGCCGACCGGATGGAGGTCCTCCGCGCGCTCGAGGCCGGGGAGCTCGACGTCGCCACCGCGATGGAGCGCCTCGCGGCCCTGGACGCGAAGGACGAGGAGCGGTCCGATGGCTGACGCGCTCGAGACCGTCCTTCGTCTCGTCGCCGAGGGCCGTCTCACCGCCGAGCAGGCCGCGCCGCTCCTCGACGCCCTCGGCGAGGACGAAGGCGGCTCGCGCGACGGTGGCCCAAGCGCCGCGACGAGCGAGCCGCCGACCGAGCCCGCCTCGGCCCCCCGGGGCAGCGCCAGCGCGCTCCGCATCGAGGTCACCGACAAGGGCCGCAAGGTCGTCAACCTGCGGATCCCGATCCCGCTCGGCCGGATGGCCCTCGATCGGATCCCCGGCCTCGCCGGGAACCACGTCGACATGGTCCGCCAGGCTCTCGCCGACGGTCGCACGGGGACGCTCCTCGTCCTCGACGACGACGGCGACGGCGTGCGGATCGCCCTCGAATAGCCACCTCCTGCAGAGTCACGAAAGGATCACCACGATGACGTTCGACCATCGCACGACCCAGCTCCACGTCGCCGACCTCGACCGCGAGATCGAGACCCTCCGGACCGAGCGCTCGCTCTCGACGGACGCCCAGCCCGGCGTCGTCGATCGCGCCCGCCGAAGCGCCGGTCGCGTCCTGATCGCCGCCGGCGTCGCCCTTGCCGGACGCGACCGCGCGCTGCGGACCCACCGGGTCTGAGCCCGAGCCAGCGGGCGGGGGAGGACCGATGCACTGGACGACACCCGCCCGCCCCGGCGCAACCGTCCTGGGCGGCCGGTCAGCCCGAAGGCGATCGGCCGGCGAGACCGGCGCTGACGCGCTCGAGCAGCTCGCTTGCGCTGAACGGCTTCGCGAGGAGCTCGATCGACGCCTCGTCGATCCCCTCGGAGCGGAGCGCATCGGAGGCGTAGCCGGACATCAGGAGGATCGGCAGATCGGGTCGCCCCCGCCGGGCGCGCCGGGCGACCTCGATCCCGTTCGGACCGGGCATCACGAGATCGGTGACGAGCAGGTCCACCTGGACGGACGGGTCGGCGAGCGTGTCGCCGGCGGTCGCGCCATCGGCGAACGCGAGGACGCGATGTCCGGCCCGCTCGAGGACGCGACCCACGAGGCTCCGGACGCCCGGCTCGTCCTCGACGACGACGACCACGGCGGGTGTGCCGGCGCGACCGTCGACGCGAACCGGCCGCTCCGCCCCCGCCACGTCGACGTCATCTGACGCTCCGCCGCGTTCGGCGACCGGGGACGTCGCGATCGGCTCGGGCGGCACCACGTCGTCATCCGCCGCGACGAGCGGCAGGAGGATCCGGACGGTCGAGCCCCGGCCGGGCAGGCTCTCGAGCCGGATGCGCCCGCCGGCCAGCTGGATCGTCGAGTAGACGAGGGCCAGCCCCAATCCCGTCCGGGCGGCAGCGAGAGTGCCGGACGCGGCCGACGACAGGCCCACGGGATCGTGGCCGCCCGTGAGCCCGGTGTCGCTCACCGCAAGCGCGATGTACGGCCGGTCGCCCCGCGCACCCGTCAGCTCCCGGGCGACGATCGGATCGATGTCGCTCGTCTCGACCGCGAGCTCGCCGCCGTCGGGCATCGCGTCGCGGGCGTTCAGGACGCAGCCGACGATCGCCCGCGAGATCTGGTCGCGATCGGCATGGATCCTGGCGGCCTCGGCCGAGGCGCTCACGCGGACGCGCACGTTCGGGCCCGCGATGCCGCGGATCGCGTCCGTCATGTCGGCGACGAGCTCGTTCAGGTCGAACGCCTCCGGCCGCGGCTCGTGGGGCCGGGCGAACGCGAGGAGCTGACCCGTCAGCGCCGCGGCCCGCAGCCCCGCCGTCCGGATCTCGATCGCCGCCTCGCGTTCCTCGGTGCCGTCCGGGAGACGGTCCAGGAGCAGCTCGGCGAACCCGTTGATCGCCATGACGAGGTTGTTGAAGTCGTGGGCGATCCCGCCGGCCAGCCGCCCGACCGCCTCGATCGCGCGGGCCGACCGGAGCTCCTGCTCGAGCCGCTGGCGGGCGGTCACGTCGATCGCCATGACCAGGCGCGCAGGCCGGCCATCCCACTCGATCGGATGGCCGCTCATCTCCACCTCGATCACCTCGCCGCTCTTGCGGACGTGCCGGAAGAGCGCGCCACCGGCGGCACCGGTGCCGAGGTTCGGGACCTGTTCGCGGAGGCGCGGCAGATCGTCCGGGTGGACGATCCGGTCGACCGTCAGGTCGGCGAGCTCGTCCGCCGGATAGCCGTACTGGCGGACCGCGGCGTCGTTTGCCGCCAGGATCCGGCCGGTCTCCGGGTCCCACACCGCCATCGGGGCTGGATGGCCGACGAAGAGCCGGCGATACCCGTCGTCGTCGCGGACGGACGGCGGATCCGGGGAGTCAGGCATCCGCCGGTCCGAGGTGCCGCGCGAAGAACGCCAGGGTGCGCCGCCAGGCGTCCTCCGCCGCCGCGGGGTCGTAGCCGACGTGGGTCGGCAGCCGCCGGCCGAGCCGGCCGATCCAGCCGCCGTACCGGCTCATGAACGCGTGGCCGGCGTCCGGATAGGTCTTCACGTCGTGGCTGACGCCCAGCTCCGTCAGGGCCGCCTCGAGACGCCCGGCCGCCGGGGCGAAGGTGCGATCGCGTCCGCCATAGCTGGCGACCGTCGGGCAGATGCCGCGCAGGGTCTCGGCGTCCTCGGGGACGGGTGCATAGAACGGCGCGACGACCGCGATCTCCGCACCGACGGCGTAGAGGATCGCGAATCCGCCGCCGATGCAGAACCCGGCCACACCGATCGGCCCGCCATCGACCGAAGCGTGACGAGCCAGCCAAGCCTGCGCGGTGGCCAGCTGCCGATAGGGCCGTCCCGTGCCCGCCTGGCCGATCCCGCGGGCGAAGCGCGCGATGCAGATCGGCTTGGGACCGAGGCCCGCGAAGAAGTCCGGAACGAGCGTCGGGTAGCCGGCATCGGCGAAGCGGGCTGCGATCCGGCGGATGTTCCCGTCCAGTCCGAGCAGCTCGTGGATCACCACGACTCCCGGTCGCGGCCCACCCGACGGGTCCGCCGCGAGCGCGTCCGGCAGCGCCAGCGCCGCGGGCAGGCGATCGCCGTCCGGCAACGGGATGTCGATGTCGTGGATGACGGCCAAGCGAGCTCCCCATCGCGCCGATCCCAGCGTGGACGAGATCATTCCACGACGCGCTCTGGACCGACATTTCACGGACGTGACAGACGGGCCGCGCGACCGCGGCCGGCGCGCTCGTCCTACCATCCGGGTCATGAACGCCTCCGTCGACCACCTCCCGTTCACCGACGACGACGAGGCGAACCGCCTCCTCGTCGAGGACCCCTTCGCGCTGCTCGTCGGGTTCACGCTCGACCAGCAGGTGCCGCTCCAGAAGGCCTTCTCGGGGCCGCTCGAGCTGCGCCGGCGGATCGGCCCGTACGACGCCAGGCGGATCGCGACGATGGACGCCGCCGAGCTCGACGCCGTCTTCCGCAAGCCGCCGGCGATCCACCGGTTCCCGTCGAACATGGCCAAGCGGACACAGACCGTCGCCGCGTACATCGTCGAGCACTACGACGGCGACGCGTCGCGGATCTGGCGGGATGCCGCCGACGGGGCCGAGCTTCACCGGCGCCTCCTCGACGTCCCCGGGTTCGGGCCGATGAAGGCGGGCACGCTCGTGGCGGTGCTCGGCAAGCAGCTCGGCGTCGCGCCGAAGGGCTGGGAGGAGCAGGTTCCCGACCACATGACGCTCGGCGACGTGACGGGGCCCGAGCGGCTGCGCGAGTACCAGGGTTGGAAGAAGGGCGTGAAAGCCGCGGCACGCGAGGCCGCGGAACGGGGCTGATCAGCGACCCGTGGACGACGCCATCCGAGCCGCGCTCTCGCGAGGCGGCACGATCGACATCACCACGACCGGCCGGCAGTCCGGCGAGCCCCGCCGGATCGAGATCGTCTTCCACCGGATCGACGGCCGGATGTGGATCTCCGGCATCCCGTCACCGCGCCGGCGGGCGTGGCTCGCGAACCTGGAGGCGGATCCCCACCTCACCGTCCATCTCAAGGGGCCGATCGCCGTGGCGGATCTGCCGGCGACCGCCCGGATCGTGGACGACGAGGACGAGCGGCGCCGGATCCTCGCGCGGGTTGCCCAGGCGTGGAGGCGAACGGACCTGGAGCGGATGGTGGCCTGGAGCCCGCTGATCGAGGTCACGATCGACGACGCGGCCGCGGCCTGACAGATGTCCATGTCGGGCATCGACGGCCGGCGGCTGACCGGCCGACCTCGGCGGGACACGATCGGCGCATCCCTCCTTCGCATCCAGGAGCTCCGATGCGCACTCGGCCCGCCTCGATCGCCACGATCGTCATCGCCCTCGGCCTCGCCCTCACCTCGATCGGCCTGTCCCGCTCGCTGCCCTACACGGTCGGCGGCGCCGGTTCCGCGGCGACGGTCGGCGCGGATCTGTGGGGGCACGGCACGGCCGTGTCGCCGGCCCTCGTCGCGCTCGTCGTCGTCGGCCTCCTGGCCGCGATCGCGATGCGCCCGACGCGCGGTGGTCGCCGCGCGGCGAGCTGGCTGCTCGTGCTCGGGGCGGTCCTCGTCGGGGCCGGGCTCGCCGAGCCGGCCCAGCGTGACGCCGCGCTGTTCGGCGCGAACGACCTCGTCCTGACGACGTTCGTCCTCAGCTACCACGTCGCGTTGATCGCGCTGGTCCTGTCGACGCTCGGCGAGACCCGCGTCGCGAAGCCGGCGGCATTGCCGGCGACCGGTCCGGCTCCGGTGGCACCGGCCGGGGCGGCGGCCTGACGCCCGCCCCGCGGTCCAGCGCTCGCTACAGGCTCGGCGCGTTGAACGTGTCGCAGTCGCGCGGGTCGCCGCTGGTGTAGCCGGTCGTGAACCAGCGGACGCGCTGCTCCGACGTGCCGTGAGTGAAGCTGTCGGGGTCGACCCCGCCCTGGGTCTGCTGCTGGATGTGGTCGTCACCGACGGCCTTCGCCGCAGCATCGGCCGCCGCGATCTGGTCGTCGGTCAGGGGCTGCAGGAACCCGGTCGTCGCGGCGTTGTGCGCCCAGACGCCGGCGTAGCAGTCGGCCTGGAGCTCGGTCCGGACCGACCGGCCGGTCGCGCCGGTCTGGCCCCCGCCTTCCTGGAGGTCGCCGAGGAGATCCTGGACGTGGTGGCCATACTCATGGGCGAGGACGTACGCCCGTGCGAACGGTGCGTCCTGGGCGCCGAACCGGTCCTGGAGCTCCTGGAAGAAGCTGAGGTCGAGGTAGACGTTCTTGTCGACCGGGCAGTAGAACGGGCCGGTCGCCGATGAGGCGCCGCCGCAGCCGGTCGAGATCGCGTCGCTGAAGATGACCGTCTCGGCCTTCTCGTAGTTCTGGATCTGGGTGCCCCAGAACTTCTGGATGC
>DASSMI010000162.1:0-3422 GCA_035688935.1 Candidatus Limnocylindrales bacterium
GAGGACCGGGTCGAGGTCGACGACCTGCTCGCCGTCGAGCTTGAGGACGATCCGGAGCACGCCGTGCGTCGACGGGTGCTGCGGGCCCATGTTGATGAACATCTCGCCCTCGCCGAGCGTGTAGAACTCGGCCTCGCGCTCCGTGCGCGGCGGGTACGGCGGGACGGGCTCGAAGACGCCGGCCGCCTCGTCCAGGCGGACCCGCGGATCGTCCGACGGGCTCTCGCGGTGGGCGTGGCCGTGCGGCGGCGCGGCGGTCATGCGCGGACCTTCCGGAGGACGCGCTCGGGCTGGGCGTTCCGCGGCGTGTGGGTCTGCTCGATGTGGCGGACGCCGGCGCCGGCCGAGCGCGCCGCGTCGTCGGGCAGGTAGAAGTCCTTCCGCAGCGGGAACGCCTGGTAGTCGGGCGGCATGTAGATCCGGCGCAGGTCCCGGTTGCCCTCGAAGGTGATCCCGAACATGTCGTAGGCCTCGCGCTCCATCCACTCGGCGCCCGGCCAGAGGAAGGTCACCGACGGGACGCGCGGGTCGTCGCGCGGCAGATCGTCGGCGACGACGCGGAGCCAGTCCGGGGTCGTCTCGCTCCAGAGGTGGTAGACGACCTGCATGTGCGCGCCGGTGTCGACGCCGGCGAGGTCGACGATCAGGACGAACCCGAGGTCGGCCTCGTCGTGGAGCGCGCGCATGACGCCCGGCACATCGCCGGGCGCGATCCGGATCTCGGTCTGATCGTGGCGCTGCGAGATCGGGGCCTTGAGCTGCTCCCCGAACCGCGCCTCCAGCCGTCGCCTGAGGGCAGCGTCCACTCAGACGTCCTCGGGCACGGTCGGGCCGATCGCGCGCTCGGGCCAGTGGCCGCGGCGGTCCTTGACGATCTGCTGGAGCTTCATCATCCCGTAGATCAGCCCCTCCGGACGGGGCGGGCAGCCGGGGACGTAGACGTCGACGGGCATGACCCGATCGATCCCCTCGACCGTCGAATAGCTCCGCTTGTAGCGACCGCCGGAGCACGTGCAGTCGCCCATCGCGACGCACCATTTGGGCTCCGGCATCTGCTCCCAGAGCCGGACGAGCGGGCCGGCCATCTTCGTGGTCAGCGTCCCGGCGACGATCAGGACGTCGGCCTGGCGCGGGCTGGCCCGGAACGGGAACATCCCCCAGCGGTCCATGTCGTTGCGGGACGTCGCGCTCGACATCATCTCCATCGCGCAGCAGGCGAGCCCCGACAGGAGCGGCCAGAGGCTGTTCGCCCGGATGAGGTCCAGGACGTAGTCGGCCTTCGTCGGGATGACCTCGAGCGCGCCGGACCAGCGCGCGTTGTCGCGCCGCAGGTCCGGGTCGGACTCGAGCTGCCGGAGGTGGGTGACATCCGGCTCGGGGCTGCTCAGGTAGGCATTCGGATCCGCCGAGCGCCACAGCGTGTTCGGGACGACGATCGGATCGGACACCGCCGTGTCGCGGACGACGAGGCCGGGGTTTGCGTTCGAGGCGTTGTTGCCGGCCGAGTCCGATGACTTCTGTGTTCGATCGGCCGGGCCCACCCCCAGGTTGGCCGCCGATCCGCCGCTCACTCCCATGTCAGAACGCCCTTCCGCCACGCGTACGCCAGGCCGAGGAGGAGGACGCCGACGAACACGAGCATGCTGATGAACAGGGCACCGATGTTCACGTCCTTCGCGTTGAAGATGATCGCCCAGAGGTAGATGAAGATCACCTCGATGTCGAAGGCCACGAACAGCAGCGCGTAGATGTAGAACGAAAGCCCGAACCGCCCGTGCGTGTCGCCGTACGTGTCGATCCCCGACTCGTACGGGAGGCCCTTGTGGGCGTCGCCGCGGTTCCGATGGGAGACCAGCCAGGCCGCCCCGATCGTGAGGAACACGAACGAGACGCCGGCGAAGAGGAACCCCGCGATGTACCAGATGTTGGTCAGGTCCACGGTGTCTCCGGGCTGGGCTCGTGGTCGGCTTCGCGCCGGGCCCGGTCCAAGCACCGGGAAACGGACGCACCCCTGTGCGCGGAGGCGCCTGGGGGACGCTCGCCACGCACGATCATTCTATCAGGGGGACCCGTCCGCTCATCGGGGCGTGACAGCCCGGACAGTCGCATCGAGGGTCGGGATCGCCGCTCCAGCCGGCCGCGGGCCGGGGCACCGTCGCGACAGCCGTGGAACGTGCCGGCGAGGTGATCGGGGAGCGGACCGTGCCGAGCGCGCGTGCCAGTTCACGATCCGCTCCCCGGCGGTGTGCCCGGTCGCCGGGACACCCGAAGACTCGTCGGCGCGGGTGCGTCGGAGCAATAGGGCGTTCGCCTTAATGGCCGCCGGCGCCATTCCCGGGACCTGGCGCGGCCACCGGCCCGAAGCCCGGGAGCACCGGCGACGCGGCGATTCCGCGCCCGAAGGCCAGGACCCGGAACCGGCCCATCGCCGCCGGATCGATCATCCGGACGACGGCCGACCGCGTCTCGACATATGCCGGCAGCGACGCCCCCGGCCGGGTCTGCTCGGCGACGAGGAGATCTCCGATGCCCAGCCGGGCGAGGAAATCGGTCTGCGTCGCTTCGCCGAGCGGATCGAGCCCCGCCGCGGCGGCCGCCCGGGCGACGGCGGTGAGATCGACGTGGGCCGTGAGGTCCTGGCGGCCGACGGCGGCGTACGGATCCTCCCCGACCGTGTGGCCCAGGTACGTGGCGAGCGTCCCTGCCGCGCGTCGCCGCGGGTCGTAGAGGTCGGACGCCGGATACCCGTAGTCGATCAGCAGCAGGAGACCGCGACGCAGACCGGCCGCCGCACGGGCGACCCAGGTGTCGAGCTCCAGGCAGACCTCGGCGTGCTGGCCGTCGGCCAGGGCGACCCCATCCGCGGCGAGTCGCTCGGCGATCGCCGGCGTCGACGGATCCGTCTCGACATCGACGAGCGCCTCCTCGCCGGCGAGGCCGACGCGGATCTCGCGCAGCTCGCCGTCGCGCACGACGACGCGATGCGTCGGCAGCGCATCGAGGACCTCGTTCGCGACGACCAGCCCGTCGATCGGCTCGGCGTCGTCGGGCTCCATGGTGACGCGCGACGGATCGACGCGATCGGCGGCGAGACGGGCCGCGACGGCGGCTAGGCGGGCCGGCTCGACCTCGGCGACGAGGTAGCGGATCGACCGCGGCCCGCCGTCAGCCGCAAGGAGCGCCTCGATGAGCGGCGAGGCGAGCGCACCGGTGCCGGCGCCGAACTCGCGGATCGCGAACGGCTCCGGACGGTCGAGCGCCCGGTGGACCGCGGCCGCCAACCGGGCCACGGTCCGGCCGAAGATCGGGCTCGCCTCCGGTGCCGTCAGGAAGTCACCCGCGCGCCCGGGCCGCGGGACGGGTCCCCGGTAGTACCCGCGCGCCGGGTCGTAGAGGGCGATCTCCATGAACCGGGCGAACGT
>DASSMI010000163.1:0-25808 GCA_035688935.1 Candidatus Limnocylindrales bacterium
CCGAGATCGGGGTCTTTCGAATCGGTGATGGGCGTCGGGACGCAGACGAAGATCGCGTCCGCGGCCGCGAGGTCCGCCTCGGCGGGTGACGCGATCCGGAGGCCGTTCGCGAGCGCGGCACCGAGGCGAGCGTCGTCGATGTCGTCGATCGGCGAGGAACCGCGGCGGAGCTCCTCGACGCGCGGCGGGCTCGCGTCGACCCCGACGACCTCGAGGCCGGCCTCCTCGAACGCGATCGCGAGCGGCAGGCCCACATAGCCCAACCCGATGATCGCGACGCGCCGGTCCTCGCCCATGCAGTCCTCCGATGCCCACCGCGCGGCTCGGCCTCCGCGAGCGGGGTGGGACGCTGGAGAGTCTAGCCGACGAGGTACCCTGCGGCCCGAATGGTCTTCTCCTCGGTCACCTTCCTCTTCTTCTTCCTGCCCGTCGTCCTCGCCGCGTACCACGTCGCCCCGCGGCGGTTCCGGAACCTCGTCCTGGTCGTCGCGAGCCTCGTCTTCTACACCTGGGGCGCGGGCGCCATCGTCTTCGCGCTCATCGGCTCGGTGGCCGTCAACTACGTCGCCGGGTTGGCGATCGAGCGAGCGGTCGATCGCGGGGACACGGCCGCTGCCCGGCGTGCCCTCGCCTTCGGCGTGGTCCTCAACGTCGCCCTCCTCGGCTGGTTCAAGTACGCGAACTTCGCGGTCGCCACGTGGAACGGCGCGCTCGGCGTGCTGGGCTCCGGCGGCATCCCGTGGGCCGCGATCGTGCTGCCGATCGGGATCTCGTTCTACACGTTCCACGCGCTCAGCTACCTGATGGACATCTACCGCGGGACCGCGCGCCACCTCGTGTCACCGATCGACTACACGCTCTACATCACGTTCTTCCCGCAGCTGATCGCCGGGCCGATCGTCCGGTTCCACGAGATCCGCGACCAGCTCGTGGAGCGGCGCGAGACGGTCGATGCGTTCGCTGCCGGCGTGTACCGGTTCTCGCTGGGCCTCGCGAAGAAGGTCCTCATCGCGGATCTCGTCGCGCCCGTCGCGAATGCCGCGTTCGGCGTCGCCCCCGGGGAGCTCGCCAGCCTGGCGGCCGCGATCGGCGTCGTCGCCTACGCGGTCCAGCTCTACTTCGACTTCAGCGGCTACTCGGACATGGCCTTGGGACTGGGCCTGATGTTCGGGATCCGGCTGCCCGAGAACTTCGATCGGCCGTACGCGTCGCGGAGCGTGACGGAGTTCTGGCGACGCTGGCACATGTCGCTGTCGCGCTGGTTCCGCGACTACCTGTACGTGCCGCTGGGCGGGAACCGCGGGTCGTCGCGCGAGACGTACCGGAACCTGGTCCTCGTCTTCCTCGTGACGGGGCTCTGGCACGGGGCGAACTGGACGTTCGTGCTGTGGGGGATGTACCACGGCGTGCTCCTGCTCCTCGAGCGCGCTGCCGGTGTCGGGCGGCGGCGGCCCGACGGCGAGGCGCCGCCCGATCGAGCCCTCGGCTGGCGCGCGGTGACCGTCGTCCTCGTCGTCCTCGGCTGGGTCCTGTTCCGGGCGCCGACGGTCGATGGCGCCCTGGGCTACTACGCCGCCCTCCTCCGGCCCGGGCTGGATCTCCCGCTCGATCTCCGCGTCGCGCTCGATCCGGTCGCCACGATCGCCCTGACCTGGGGCGTGGGGTCCGTCCTCCTCCCGCGGAGCTGGGTCACCGGCGTCCACCTCGAGGACCCGTCCGGCTCGCGCGACCGCGTCCTCCGGTTGGCGGCCGCCGGCGTCCTGCTCCCGACCGCGATCGTCCTCGTCATCGCGGGCTCGTTCAGCCCGTTCCTGTACTTCCAGTTCTGACCGACCGATGACCGAGCACGAGACGATCCCGCCCGCCCCCAGCGACATCCACCTGTCGCGGCACCTGCCCGATCCGGCGCCGGAGCGGCGATGGCGGCTCGTCGACCGGCTCGTCGTCGTCGTGTTCTGCCTGGGGCTCGTCGTGCCGGGCCTGCTGCTCGCCGCCGGGAAGCGCTCGGCCGAGATCGAGAACCGCCCCCTGCTGAAGATGCCGGCGTTCGCGATCGGCAAGGTGCTCGACCCGGCGTTCTACGGCGCGATCGACCGGGCGCTGAGCGACAACGACCCGATCCGCCCGTACGCGGTTCGGCTCCGCGGCGAGGCGTACTGGAAGCTCGGCGGAACCGGCAACCCGGCGGTGATCAAAGGTGTCGGCGATTGGCTGTTCACGCGCGAGGAGATCGACGCCGAGTGCGACCTCTCCGCGGACGACATCACGAGGGAGCTCGACGAGGTCCAGCGCGCGTTCGCGGCGGCGGGCCAGGAGTTCCGGTTCGTCCTGGCCCCGGACAAGCACGCGATCTATCCCGAGCGCCTGGACCCGTCCTCGCCATACCCGGCGCCATGCACGGACGCGCGCCGGCCGCAGCTCGCGCGTGCCCTCGACGCGCGGTCGGCGTGGGCGGTCAACGGGTGGGCCGCCCTCTCGGGCGCTCGTGCCGCGGACCCGGCGGGGCCGCCGCTCTTCTACAGCCAGGATTCGCATTGGACGCCACTCGGCGCGCTCGCGGCGATCGAGCCCCTCGTCAGGACCTTCGGCGCGGATCTCTGGTCGGCGAGCGACATCGTCCCGGGCCCCACGAAGCGGACCGGGATGGAGCTCGCCCGACAGATGGGGCTCCGCCGGACCGAGACCGTGGCCTCACCGGCCGTGCGTCCGGGCATGACGCTCGAACGGTCGGTCCTCCAGCTCCCGCTGAAGACGTCGGCCGCCCGGAACGTCTTCCGGATCGTCACGACCGGCGACCGACCGGTGGTCCCCGGCGTCACGGTGGTGATCTACGACAGCTTCTTCGGCCTGAACGTCCGATCCGTGGCCCCGTTCTTCCACGAGACGATCTGGATCCACGCGAGCGACCTGAAGAACCATCCCGAGGTCGGCGGCCTGATCGGCCCGATCGATCGCGTCATCTTCGAGCGGGTCGAGCGCGGCTTGTACGAGGCGCGGGTCGACGAGCTCCTCGCGCCGCTCGTCCGCGCCCGGGGCTGACCCGTCAGGTCGACGGTCGGGGCCGGGCGACCTCCTCGACCAGCTCGACGTACGCCGGTGCCTCGTGGTCCCACGAGAGCTCGCGGGCACGCTCGGCGGCTCGCGCAGCCGCGGCTTCGCGGGCGGTCGGGTCGTCGACGAGGCGGAGGATCGCCGCCGCCATCGAGGCCGGGTTCCCCGACTCGTACCACGCGATCGTGTCCGCGTCGAAGTGCTTGCGGGCCGCGGGCAGATCGGCCGCGATCACCGGCTTGCCCATGACCGCGTACTCCAGCGCCTTGGTGGGCATGCTGATCTCGGTGAACGGGTTGCGCTGGATCGGCGACACCCCGATGTCGACGGCGGCGAGGGCCGACGGGATGTCGTCCAGCGGGATCCGGCCGTTCAGGACGAGCCGGTCGGCCACGCCGAGCTCCATCGCGAGCGCCTCGAGCACGGGTTCGGCGTCGCCGCGGCCGTAGACCTCGAAGAGGATCGGCAGCTCCGGACGCTCCACGGCGAGGCGGGCGATGGCTCGGACGACGACGTCGAGCTCGTACAGCGGCGTGATCGCGCCGGTGTAGACGATCCGGAGCGTGCCGTCGGCCATGAACGGCCGGGTCGGCAGGATCTCGGGTCGGAAGCGGCCGAGCGACGGCCCGTTCGAGACGATCCGGAGCTTCCGCGGGTCGTAGCCGAGGCGCAGGAGCCGCTCGTGACGCGCCCGGTTGACCGAGATCGCCACCTTCGCCATCCGGATCGAGACGCGCTCGGCGAGGTGGAGCAAGCGGTCGGACCACGGGTTCGCGGCGCGGGCGAAGCGGCTCTTGAAGAACTCCGGCGTCGCCTCGTGGAGGTCGAGGATCAGCGGGACCCCCGTGAGGCGGAGTGGCAGGCCGGCGAACACGAGCGGGTCCGGCGGCGAGGCGACCTGGACGACGCGGTACCGCCGGCGCGGCTGACGCCTCGTGAGCGCCCAGCCGGAGCGGACCAGGAACGAGAGGTACTCGCGGAGATACGTCCCGATCCCGGCACCCTGGTGGCGGGCGACGTCGAGGCCGATCAGGTGGATCCCCTTCGCCTCGAGCTCCGGGTCGCCGGGGCCGCGGAGCGCGAACACGTCGACCTCCCAACCGGCCGCGGCGAGCGCCTCGGACTCGCGGCGGATCCGCGGGTCCTCCTCGACGACCGAATGGGTGACGATCGCGATCCGCTTCGGGTGGGCGGCGATCACGCGGCGGTCCCCGCCAGCCGCCGGTAGAGCTCGACGACGTTCCGGCCCTGGACCTCCCACGTGTACTCGGCCATGGCGACGTCGCGGCAGTGTTGGCGGAGCCGCTCGCGCTCGTCCGGCGGCGCGTCGAGGAGGGCCGCGATCGCGGCAGCGATCGTCGCCGGCCGGTCCACGTCCACGACGGCCCCGACCTCGAGATTGCGGACGAGATCGGCGTGGGCGGTGCCGTCCGCGACGACGACCGGCACCGCGGTCTGGAGGTACTCGAACAGCTTGTTCGCGAGGTTCAGCCGCTGGTTCAGCGTCCGCCCGGGCTGGCCGACGTACCCGACGTCGGCGTCGACGGTGTGGTCCTGGAGCTCGGCGGGCGGGATCGCGTCGACGACGACGATCCGATCGGGCCGCCGGGCGGCCTCTGCCTGGAGCCAGGCCTCCAGCCGGCCGTAGCCGATGAAGACGACGGCGGGATCGCGGTTCGCCAGCCCCGGCTCGTCCAGCGCGGCGACGAGCTCCTCGATCCCGCGGTCGACGCTGAAGCCGCCCTGGTAGAGCACGATCGGCCGGTCCGGGGCGATCCCGGTCCGGGCGCGGAGCAGGCCCGTTCGCTCGGGGAGCGCCACGCCCGGGCGCCACGCCGGCGGGCAGTTCAGGACGACGACCGGCCGCTCCACGCCGAACAGCCGCACGACCTCGTCGGCGACGCCGGGGCTGACCGCCGTGAGACCCGCCGCTCCTCGCATCCATCCCCGCTCCCGGCCGCGGACGAGCGCCCGGAACCAGCCCGGCATGCGGGCAAGCCGCGCCGCCTCGGTGTGGATGTCGGCGATGTCGTAGACGTAGCGGGCGCCCGGACGGCGAGCCGCCGCCGCGCGGATCACGGGCAGCGCGATGAGCGCCTTGCACGCGTAGACGTCGGCGTCCGGGACCGCGGCGACGACGGCATCCGCCCAGGGCCCGACGCGCCGCGCGTGCGCCGCGATCTCGGCCAGGCGTCGGAAGGGTGCCCGGAGGCGGTCGAGCCCCGACGGGCGCGTCGGTGGCAGCTGGCTCGCGTCGGGATCGATGCCCAGCACTCGCGCAACGAGGCGTCGGACGCTGCGCGGAAGCGGCCGGAAGGCGCTCGCGATCGTGCCGTCGACGGCGACCCTCCGGAGCTCGATCCCGCCCTCGAGCGAGTCCCGCGCGGGCAGCCCGGGACCGGCGAGCCCCACGAGGACGACCTCGTGGCCGTCGCCGGCCAGCGCGGTCGCCGAACGGATCTGGCGAGCGTCGTACTGGAACGTGTTCGCGGCGACGAAGGCGACCTTCACGGCGGGCGAGCTCCTCGGGGAACGGGCCGAAGGGTACCCGACGATAGAATGACCGCGCCCACGATCCTGCCCGGGAGCCTCGATGCACCTGTTCCTCATCGGTGCCGGCCATGTCGGCCTGGTCACCGCCGCCGGGCTCGCCCGGCTCGGCCATCAGGTGACCGTCGCCGACATCGACGAGCCGCGGATCGAGGGGCTTCGCGAGGGGATCGCGCCGGTCTACGAGCCGGGGCTGGAGGACGCGCTTCGCGCCGCGACCGCTGCCGGCCGCCTCGCCTTCACGACGGACCTCGCCCCGCCTTCGGACGCCTCGATCTCCATCGTGACGGTCTCCACGCCGACCGGACCGGACGGACCGCTTTCGACGGCGAACGTCGAAGCCGTCGTTCGGGGCCTCCTGGCAGCAACGGACGCGAGCCACACGATCGTCGTCCGTTCGACCCTCCCGGTGGACGGCCCAGCGCGGCTCCGAGCCCTCCGCGGCGAGGACGCCGGCGCCGCCCGAGCCGCGATCGTGACGAACCCGGAGTTCATGCGCGAGGGCACGGCCCTGCGCGACTTCGAGCGGCCGGACCGGCTCGTCGTCGGCTGGCTCGACGAGCGCGACCAGGCCGCCGCCGAGGCCGTCCTCGGCCTGTACGACGGGATCGATGCGAAGACGCTCGTGGCCGACGCCTCGTCCGTCGCGATGATCAAGCTCGCGACGAACGTCTTCCTCGCCACGAAGGTGGCCTACGCGAACGAGCTGGCCCGGATCTGCGACGTGGTCGGCGCGGACGTGGACATCGTCGCCGACGGCATCGGGCTCGATCCGCGGATCGGCCGGGCGTTCCTCAACGCCGGTCCCGGCTACGGCGGCTCGTGCCTGCCGGAGCAGGCGGTCGCGCTGAAGCTGATCACGGAGGCCCGCGACATCCCGACGCCGCTCATCGACGCCGTGAGCCACTCGAACGAGACGCACCAGCGGGCCATCGTCCACCGGCTCGCGGCGGAGCTGGCGGGGAATGGCGGGAACGGCCGCGATGAATCGCTCGCCGGCTGCCGGATCGCCGTCCTGGGGCTGTCGTTCAAGGCGAACACCGACGACGTGCGCGAGTCGCCGGCACTCGCGCTGGCGGGGTACCTGCGCGAGGCGGGGGCGTCGGTCGTGGGGACGGATCCGCGCGCGATCGCCAAGGCGCGCCGCGCGGATGCGAACCTGGAGACGGCGGAGTCGGTCCAGGACGCCGTCGCCGGCGCGGACGCGGTCCTCGTCGCGACCGAGTGGGCCGAGTTCGCCGACCTCGACTGGCCGGCTCTCGCGGGAACGATGCGCGGCGACCTCGTGTACGACACGCGCGACGTCGTGCCGGCCGACGCCGTGCGCGCCGCCGGCCTCCGCTACGTCTCGTTGGGTCGCGGCTGAGGATCAGCCCGCGCGCGGCGGCAGCCCGATGCCGCGATACGTCACGCCGGCCGGCAGCGCGAGCTCGCGGAGGCTCGCCCGGCCGTCGAACACGAGCTCCAGCTCCGGGAACCACGCCGGATCGAGCGCGCCGAACTGCGGATCCGCGGTCTGCGTGACGATCGCCCGGAACGGTCCGGCCTGGCCCCACGACCACGGCGTCGCGCCCGTTCGGGCGATCTCGTCGTCGTCCAGGAGCGGGTCGTAGGCGGAGACGACCGCCCCGGCGTGGGCGAGCCGCTCGATCAGCGGCAGCGCCCGGGAGTACGCCAGCTCCTTCACCCCGTGGCGGTACGTCAGCCCGAGCACGAGGACCGGCGCCCCATCGAGCCCGCCGAGCGCCATCTCGAGCGCCTTCACCGCCGCGCCGACCTGGCCGTCGTTCGTCCGCCGCGCCAGCGCGACGATCTCGAGCTCGGGCGCCCGCGACAGGAGGAAGTGCGGGTAGACTGGGATGCAGTGCCCGCCCACGCCGATCCCGGGTTCGTGGAGGTGCGAGTACGGCTGCGAGTTGGCGGCCGCGATCACCTCGTGGACGTCGACGCCGGCACGTTCGGCATACCGCGCCAGCTCGTTGGCCAGGGCGATGTTCACGTCGCGGTAGGTCGTGTCGGCGAGCTTCGAGAGCTCGGCCGCCTCGGCTGAGCTCATCGCCACGATCTCGGTGTCGAGGACCGCGTCGTAGAACGCCGCGGCCCGCTCCGTCGAGGCCGCGCCGATCCCGCCGACGAGCTTGGGGTACGTCGCGAGGTTCCGGAGCGCCGCGCCGCTGTACAGCCGCTCGGGCGAGAACGCGACGAAGAAGTCCTCGTCCGCGCGGAGCCCCGACGCCTCCTCGAGCCGCGGCGTGAACCGCTCCCGCGTGTCGCCGACGGGCAGCGTCGTCTCGAAGATCACGAGCGAGTCCATGTGGATCCCCGGCCCGATCGACTCGACCGCGGCGTCCATGAACCGGTAGTCCGGCTGCTGCTCGTCGTCGAGCATGACGGGGACGATGAGGACGACGACGTCGGCGTCGCGGGCGGCCGCAGCGCCGTCCGCCGTCGCGCGCAACCGGCCCGCGGCGTGGGCGGTGGCAACGAGCTCGGCGAGACCGGGCTCCTCGGCGACGTGGGAGCGGCCCTCGTTGATCGCGTCGACGACGCTCTGCTGGACGTCGACGGCGATGACGTGCCAGCCGTGGTCGGCGAACTGCGCACAGAGCGGCAGCCCCATCTTGCCCGCGCCGACGACCGCGACCGTCCCTGCCGTCCCGGGCTCGCCGATCCACGGCGACGCCTCGAGCGGCGGCTCGTGGGCGCAGGCGTGGACGGGGAGGTCGATCGATCCGCCGAGCAGGCTGTGGACCGACGACGGGCGATCGACGATCGTCATGAGGCCCGGGCGAACCTCGAGCCGAGGGCCGTCAGGTCCACCGCGACGCCGTCGGCGGCCGCGGCGAGCAGCGACGTCGCGATCGCGACCGCCCACAGGCCATCCTCGACGTCGACCTGGGGCTTGCCGCCCTCGTGGACGACCCGCAGGAACGCGTCGATCTCGGCGGCGAGCGGCTCGGTCGTGGCGACCGGCAGCTCCACGATCTCGCCCTCGAAGACGGGGGCGTAGCCGCCGATCAGCCGCGGGTTCGTCGTGTCGTTCGCGCGGGTGAACGTCAGGCGCTGGGTCAGGTAGTCGAGCTCGAACATCCCCTCCTCGCCCACGACGACGAGCTGGCGTCGCTTCGCAGGCGTGAGCCAGTTCACGTCGAGCATCCCCGTCGCGCCCGACGGGAACTGGAGGAGGCCGAAGAGGAGATCTTCGTTCGTCGCGTGGATCCGCTGGGCCGTCTCGCCGTAGACCCTGGTGGGCCGCTCCCCGGCGATCCAGCTCGCGATGTCGGCGTCGTGGGTGGCGAGGTCCACGGTCACGCCCACGTCGCGGATCCGGGCCGGGAACGGGCCGGCCCGCCGCGAGGTGATCGAGTAGACGGCCGAGAGCCAGCCCTCCCCGATCAGCCGGCCGAGCTCGAGGACGGCGGGATTGAACCGCTCGATGTGGCCGACCTGGACCGGGACGCCCGACGCATGCGCCGCGGCGGCGACGCGGAGCGCCCCGTCGACCGAGGCGGCGAGCGGCTTCTCGACGAGGACGGCCATCCCACGCTCGATCGCGGCGAGCGCGAGGGGGACGTGGGCGGTCGTCGGCGCGGCGATGACGACGGCATCGAGCTCGGCCTCCGCGATCATCGCCTGCGGGACGGCGAAGCCCTGGGCGCCGGTCTGCGCGGTCGCCGCCGCGAGGGCGGTCTGGAGCGGGTCGGCGACCGCCGCGAGGCGGACGTCGTCGCGGCCGGCGAGGACGCGGAGGTGGTTGCGACCCATCGACCCCAGACCCGCCAGCCCGACCCGCACGGAGCGGTCCCCGACGGGCTGCCAGCCCGGGCTCATCGGGGGCGACTCCCCGAAGTGCTCATCGCGTGGCGGCCCCCATCGCGGGCCGGATCCGCCGCCGAACCTCGGCCGGATCGGCCGCGGGCGCGTGCCTGGCGACCGATGCCCGGACCGCGCCGATGACCTGGTCCTGCTCGGCGTTCGTCAGGCCGGGGAACATCGGGAGCGAGAGCGTGGTCGCCGCGACGGCGTCGGTCACCGGGAGATCGGCGTGGAGGCCGCGCTCCATGATGTAGGCCTGGCGGTGGACGGGGATCGGGTAGTAGGTCTCGGCGGTCACGCCGGCGTCCCGGAGCTCGGCCACGATCGCGTCGCGCTCGGGCCCCACGACGAGCGTGTACTGGTGGAACACGTGGCGGCGGCCATCCGGCGTGATCGGGAGGCGGACCGGGAGATCGGCGAACGCCTGGTCGTAGCGGGCGGCGATCGTCCGGCGGCGCCCCGTGTTCCGGGCGAGCTTGCCGAGCTGGACGAGCCCGATCGCCGCCGCGAGATCCGTCATCCGGAAGTTGAAGCCGAGCATCTCGAACTGGTAGCGGGCGCGCATCCCCTGGTTCCGGTAGACCCGCAGCCAGTCCGCGAGCCGATCGTCGTCGGTCGTGACGAGGCCGCCTTCCGCGGTCGTCATGTTCTTCGTCGCGTAGAGGCTGAAGGCGCCGTGCCCGAACGAGCCGGCGGCGCGGCCGCGGAACGTCGCGCCGTGGGCCTGGCACGCATCCTCGACCACCGCCAGTCCGTGCCGGTCGGCGATCGCCCGGATCATGTCCATGTCGGCCACGAGCCCGAACAGGTGGACCGGACAGATCGCCCGGGTCTGCGGCGTGATCGCGGCCTCGATCCGCTTCGCGTCGATGAGCCACGTGTCCGGCTCGATGTCGACGAAGACCGGGGTCGCCCCGGTCGAGAGGATCGCGTTCGCGGTCGCGGCGAACGTGTGGCTGACCGTGATCACCTCGTCGCCCGGGCCGAGCCCCAGGCCCGCGAAGATCGCCATCAGCGCCAACGTCCCGTTGCCCATCGCGATCGCGTGGCGCACGCCGACCGTCTCGGCCCAGGCATCCTCGAACGCCTGGACCTGGCGTCCGCCCGCGATCATCCCGCTCCGCAGGACGTCGGCGACCGCGTCGATCTCCTCCTGGCCGAGGTCCGGCCGCGCGATCGGGATCATGCCGGCGCGACCTGGCGCGGCCCGGAGCGCTCCTCGAGCGTCTCGGCGTCGGGCACGTAGACGAACACGCGGCCGCAGTTCGGGCAGTTGAGCTCCTGGTGCGCGGCGTAGCGACCGGGCTCGGCCTCGGCCGGATCGCCGTTGCTGTCGAGCAGCCGGGCGCCGCACGAGCAGACCCAGCCGATCCGGTGGGCGGGGCTGCCCACGACCAGGGCGTGGCCGGGAACGTCGCGGGTCACGACCGCCCCGGCGCCGACGGTCGCCCATGCCCCGACGACGACGCCCGCCACGACGACCGCCCCGGCGCCGATCGAGCAGCCGGTCTCGAGGCGGATGGGGCTGACGGTCCAGTCCTCGGCCCGGGCGACGTCTCCGGTCGAGGTCACGGCGCGCGGATAGCGGTCGTTCGTGAGGATCGCGCCGGGCCCGATGAAGACGCCGTCGGCGACGGTGACGCCGTGGTAGACGAGGGCGGCATTCTGGATCTTCACCCGGTCGCCGACGGCGACGCCCTCGTCGAGGAAGACGTCCCGGCCGATCACGCAGTCCGCGCCGATCGACGCGCCGGTCCGGAGCTGGGCCCGGTGCCAGATGCTCGAGCGGGCTCCGACGCTGACGTCGGGCTCGAGCTCCGCGGTCGGGTGGACGCGCGCCGAGGGATCGATCACGGGTCGGTGAGAGGCTCCCTGCTCGTTCGGCGCCGGCGGGGCCCGCGTCGGCTCGGTGGTCCGGATTCGTGCGTGATTCGTGGCTGGGCCGAGGTCGCGAGTATAGCCGTCCGGGGCTCTCGGACCGTGGCTCGACGGTCCCGGCAGCGCCCCCGGACGATCAGCGGAGACCGCGCCGCTCGGGCGCTACCGCTTCCCGCCGCGGCCGCGCCGGAACAGCCCCGACACGACCCCGAACGCGGCCCCGAACGCGAGCGCGCCCCGCCAATCGAGGAGCGTCCGGACGTTGCCGTCGACACGACGCGCGATGAGGAACACGACGCCGGTCGCCCGCTCCACGTGGACGTGGTTCGCGACGAGGGTCCGCACGACCGACTGTTCGATCCGGGCGTCCCGAGCGAGCACGGAACCGGCGCCGCCCTGGGTGATCGACAGCTCCCCGGCCATCGCCGCGCCGATCCCACCCAGCTCCACCGAGACGCGGTCCGCGCGCGCGGCACCGATGCCGCCCTGGGCGACGGCGATGTCGGTGGCGCGGGCACGGCCGATGCCGCCCTGGCGGAGATCGACGTTCGTCGCGGTGACGGATTCGGCGCCGCGCTGCACGAGCGTGATCGTCTCGCCGGAGACCGATCGTGGCGGCTCGGCGGGGAGGACGGCGCGGGTGGGCGCGGCGGCGCTCGTCGAGGTCCGGCTCGAGGCCGTCGCCGCCCCGGCCGATCGCTTCGGGCGCGGCTTCGAGGTCGTGTCGGAGCCGGAGGTGCTGGCCGCGGCCGAAGGGGCCGTCGTCGGCGCCTTCCGGCGACCACTCGTCCGCGCCTTCGGGGTCACGACCTTCGGGGCCGTCTCTTCCGGGGCCTCGGCGCCGGCTCCGCCACCCGCCTCGGCGCCAGCGAGGCCGTCGTCGGCGTTCGCGTCAGTCGGGTCGCTCGCGGCCATGGTCGCGTCCTCCGGGTCGTGCTGCTCGTCCGTGCGGCGGGCTGCCAGCCTACGCCGCTCGGGAGCTGCCGTCACGGTCGGATGGGCCGCGTCGTCACGCGGATGACGGGCGGTGCACCGAGACGTCGTATCCTGCGCCCGGACGCCCGTCTACCGGTCGGCAGCCCGACCGAGCGCCGGACCGGTCGTCCCGGTCGCACCCAGAAGCGGCCGACTGAGGGGATCAGCATGCTGCCAGCTCGGATGGTCTCGCGGTGAGGCGTGCCGTCCTGCCCGCCCTTGCGGTCGCGGCCGTCGTCGGCGGACTCGGTGTCGGGATGCTCGTCGGGGCGATGTCGGGTGGCGGTGGCGCGTCCCCGGCACCGGGCGGGTCGGGCGCGATCGCCGGGCTGGGGTCCACGCCGCCGTCCACGGGCCCGGCGCCCGAGCCATCGGCCTCGGCCGAGCCGTCGCCGTCGGTCCCGCCGAGCGGGTCTCCGCCGGCCCCGCCGTCGCCGACGCCGACGCCCTCACCCAGCCGCGTCCCCGATCCGCTGACCGGTCGGCTCGTCACGCCGGCCGTCGCGGCGCGCCATCCGATCGCGGTGATGATCGACGACCTGTCGCCGGCCCGGCCGCAGTCCGGGTTCAACTCCGCCTCGATCGTGTGGCAGGCCCCGGCGGAGGGCGGGATCCCGCGCTACATGATGATCTTCCAGGAGCGGATCCCGACCGACGTCGGGCCGGTCCGGAGCTCGCGCTACTACTTCATCGCCTGGGCCGCCGAGCTCCACGCGCTGTACGCCCACGCCGGCGGCTCGCCGCAGGCGCTCCAGACACTCCGCGAGCAGGGGAACGGCCAGCTCGTCTGGAATGCCGACGAGTTCCGCTGGGGGGACTCGTTCCGGCGGATCTCGACCCGGTTCGCGCCCCACAACCTGTACACGACGGGCGGCCAGCTCCGGGCACTCGCCCGACGGGTCGGCGCCAAGGACGGGCCGATCAAGTGGCCGTGGACGTTCGCCCGCGACGCGTCGCTCGGGTGGCGGCCGGTCGGCGGCACGATCGAGCTGTTGTACGGCGACGTGAACCTCATCCGGTACACGTACGACCGGAAGACGAACACGTACCTCCGGGCGGTCACCGGGGAGAAGCGCCAGATCGACGCGGCGACGAACCGCCGCGTCGCCCCGAAGAACGTGATCGTCATGGTCGTCCACTTCGGCCCGCTCAACGACGGCCACCCGAACAAGAAGCGGCTCGAGGCCGACATCATCGGCTCGGGTCCGGCCTGGATCGCCACGAACGGGATCACGATCAAGGGAACCTGGAAGAAGACGTCGCTGACCGGCCCGACCCGGTTCTTCGATGCGGCCGGCAAGCCGGTCACGCTGACGATCGGTCAGACCTTCGTGCAGGTGATGAAGACGACCGACAAGATCACGTTCGTCAAGGGCAAGCCCGCGCCGCCCGACCCCCGGCCGCTCGGCGCGCTTCCCTCGTAGGCTGTCGATCGCAGACGGCGGCCCTAGCCGGAGCTCGGCCGGATGCCGACCTCGGCGTAGACCTGGCGCGTCTCGGCCGCGACGTCCGCCCAGGTTCGCGGGCTCGCCTCCGCCGCCTCTCGGGCCGATGCGGCGAGCCGGGCATGGACGCGATCGTCCGCCCAGGCGGTGGCAAGCGCGGCCGCGAGTCGCTCGGGCTCCCGTGGCGCGACGAGGATTCCGGCGGTCCCCACGGCATCCGGCAGGGCGCCCACCGCCGAGGCGATGACCGGTGTCCCGCACGCGACCGCCTCGAGCGCGGGCAGACCCGTCGCATCCGAGAGCGCGGGCAGGATCGCGGCGCGCGCGCCCCGAACGAGGGTCGCGGCGCGCTCGTCGGACAGCCGCGGCGCATACGCGAGGCTCTCGCCGACGTCGACCCGGGCGGCGGCGCGCGCGAGCGACGCCCGATCCTCGGGGCTGGCGCCGATGAGGAGGACCCGCGGTGGCCACGGCACGTCCTCCGGCAGCCCGTCCGGGCGCCCGGCCGCGGCCAACAGGCTCAGCGCCCGGAGGAGCGTCGCGAGGTCCTGCCGCGCGTCGTACCGCCCGGAGTACACGAGGTACCGCTCGGGCAGGCCCAGACGCTCGCGCTCGGAGCGGCTCGCCTTGACAGAGGCACGGGCGGCGCCCGAGCCGTCCGGCCAGAACGCATACGCGGGCCGCGGCGCGAGCGGCACGATCCGCAGTCGGTCGCGCCGGATCCGGAGCACCCTCCGGGCCGCCGTGGCGACCGCCTCGCTGCCGACGATCACCGCAGCCGCGTCGCGAAGGAGCCGTCCACGCAGCCGCTGGCCGATCCGCCCGGCGACCGTGCGCTGGTACGAGCGCGGCAGCTCCCACGGGGCGAGATCGAGCAGGGTCACGACCACGGGGACGCGGATCGCGAGCGGGATCGCGCCGCTCAACGCGTGGTACACGGAGCCGGCGGCCCCGCCGGCCTCCGATCGCCAGGCCGCTCCGAGGCTCGCCCCGCTCAGCACGACGGGATCGACGGTCAGCGCCGCCGACCGGAGCAGGTGCGTCGGCGGGAGCAGCCGGCGGCCGACGACATCGAGCCGGGAGAAGCGGGTCGTCGGATCGTCGAGATCGGACCGAAGGAGGAGCGCGAACGACTCGCCCGGCAGCGGGTTCGCGTCGTACGCGCCGAGCAACCCGTCGAGATAGGCCGCGGTGAGGGGCGCTCGCTCGGGCTCCTGGAGCGGCCGTGCGTCGAGGACGACGCGAACGCCGGGCGGGCCGCCCTCCGGACCCCCGGCTCGCGCATCGATGGATGCGCCCAGCCGGGTCGCCTCGGTCACGACGCGTCCGGTCGAGCCGCCTCGGCCGCTGGTTCCGCCGGCGTCGGATCGATCGAGCCCGCGGGCATCGGGACGCCGGCGACCGCGCCGCGCGAGCGCCCGCGCACTCGGCCGAGCAGCTCCTCGGCGCGGAGCTGGAGCACGACGATCAGCGCCTCGGCGACGATCCGCCGGCTCATCTTCGACTGGCCCACCCGTCGGTCGCGGAACGTGATCGGGATCTCGCGGATCCGCGCGCCGAGCCGGGTGGCACGGAACGTCATCTCGATCTGGAAGACGTAGCCACCCGCATGGATCCCGGCGAACGGGATCGTCGCGAGCGTCGACGCCCGCCAAGCCTTGAACCCGCCGGTCAGGTCGTGCGGCCCGAGCCCGAGGACGAGCCGGGCGAACAGGCTGCCGCCGCGCGAGATCAGCCGCCGGCCGAGCCCCCAGTCCACGACGCCGCCGCCCGCGACGTAGCGCGAGCCGATGACGAGGTCCGTCGAGCCGTCGACGACCGGCGCGATCAGGTCCGGGAGGACCGCCGGGTCGTGCGACCAGTCGGCGTCCATCTGGACGACGATCGCCGCGCCGCCGGCCTCGGCGATGCCGAACCCGTCGAGGTACGCCCGGCCGAGCCCCTGCTTCGCCGCGCGATGCCGAACGCGGATCCGGGCATCGGCCGCGGCGAGACCGTCGGCCAGGGCGCCGGTCCCGTCGGGCGAGCCGTCGTCGACGACGAGGAGCGTCGCGGCGGGCAGCGCAGCCAGGATCGCCTCGGCGATCCCGGGAAGGTTGTCGGCCTCGTTGTAGGTCGGCAGGACGACCCAGGTCCCGCCGCCGGCGTGCGTGCTCGGCCCGGGCGGTGTCGTCATGGACGGCCAGTGTATCGGCCGGTCCGCCGCCTCACTGGATCGTGACCGACGCGAGCGAGACGTTCAGACCGCCCGAGAGGTCACGGCCTTCGATCCGCAGCGCCGCGGTTCCGGCCGAGCCGGCCGCGATCGTGAACGTCACGCGGTACGTGCCATTCGCCAGCTTGGTCGCCGTCCGCTTGACGGTCGCGAGGCCGGGCTGCGTCAGGGCGACGGTGGGGTTGGACCGGAGCGCCTCGGTCGACGTGAGCGTCAGGGTCAGCGTCTGACCGGCCCTGAGCGACGTCGCCGACAGGGCGACCCGGAAGGCATCGACGAGGATCCGTCGCGCCTGGACCGACGTGCCGACCCAGCTCGTCGCCGTCACCCGGACCTCGTACGTGCCGCGACCGACGAGCGATCCGGCGTCGTTCCGGCCGTTCCACGTCCAGCCGTACGTCCCGGCGCTGGTCGCCCGGTTCGTCCAGATCGTCCGGACGAGGGTGGGCCCGTGGTAGATCCCGACGCTGACGTGCGCCGAGCGACGGATGACGAACGACAGTCGAGCGCTGGGCGTGATCGCGTCGCCGTCCTGGGGATAGAACGCGGCGCGGTTCCAGCGCAGCGTCGAGAGGGTGCGGTCGACCACGACGGCGATCGATCGCGCGGCTCGGTTGCCCGCCGCGTCGCGCCCGATCACGTCCAGCGTGTACGTGCCGTCGGCCACGCGAGTCCCCGAGCCGTTCAGGCCCGTCCAGGTGAGCGCACCGCTCGTGCCCGCCGCCAGCGTCCACGATCGGACGATCGTCGAGCCCTGGCGGATGCGGATCATGCCGCTGATCCGCTCGGTCGCCGTCCACGAGATCCGGGTGCTGTCGGCGGTCCCGTCGCCGTCCGGCGAGAACGAGGGCGGCGCGGCCTTCGCCGTCAACGTCGCCGGGGTCGCGTCGACGCGCACCGTCCACGATCGGCTGACGTGGTTGCCCGCGTTGTCGATCGCGGTCAGGCGGAGCCGGTACGTGCCGTCCGCGACGGCGGCGCCGCCGTTCGTTCGCCCGGTCCAGGTGACGCGAGCGGTCCCGCCGGTGCCGGATCGGGTCGTCACGGCGGCCCCGACGCTCGAGCCGGACACCGGTGCCGCGGCGAACGTCCACTTCGTCGACCCGCTCGCCGTGAGCGCCACGGCGATCCCGTCGAGGATCCCGTCGCCGTTCGGCGAGATCAGCGTGCCGCTGATCGACGAGCCGGTGACCACCGGCGGGACGCGGTCGATCGTGATCCCGTAGCGCGCGAGCGCGGAGGTGCGGAACGTCATCCCGGGGTTCGAGAAGCTCGACCCGCCGGCGCTGCCGGCGAGGCTGACGAGGTAGCGCCCATCGGCCAGGAGGGTGCCGTTGACCCGGCCGTCCCACGCGAAGGCGTGGGCGCCCGCGGAGATCTGCGGGACGGGCACGCTGCCGACGAGGGAGCCGTCGGACCGGAAGACGCCGAGCCGCACGGCGTCGAAGTCCCGATCGGCCCGCCAGTCGATCTCGATCGTGTCGCTCCAGCCGTCGCCGTTCGGCGAGAAGGCTCGGTGGGCGATCGCCGACGCGCTCGTGCCGACGCTCGCCGCTCCGGCGCCGTTGAACCCCAGGTCGCCGAGCGCTGCCGCGACACGGGTGGCATTCGGCGCCTTCGCGGGGCCGAGCCGGCCACCGCTCGAGGCGACCCACGCCGTCGACGCGGCGGCGACGGGCCGCCACTCGGTCAGCGGGCCGGTGACCTTCAGCCACGTGTAGCCATCGGCGGCCACGGGGCCCGCCACGACGGCCAGGACCGCACCGGAGCGGAAGGTCCCGAGGATCGGCGCGTCGACGCCGGCAGCCGCCCGGAAGGACAGCCCGTCGACCAGGACGGTCGCGAAGCCGCCCGGCGCGAGCGTCGTCGGCATCGCGACGCTCGTCGACGTCACGTTCCAGGCGCTCAGGTTGGCGCGGGGATCGCGCGCGCGGACCCGGAAGGCATACGTGGTGTCGTCGAACCCCGCCCAGGCGGCCGAGGTCGCCGTCGTCGCGAGCCGCCAGTTCGTCCACGCGCCGCCGTTCGTCGAGACCTGCACGTCGTAGCTCGAGACCGCGACGTCGTCGCGGCCGGCCCAGCGGACCGTGAACGTGGGGTTGGCCTGGCGGGCCGGCAGGCTGACGATCCCGACCACCGGCGGCGTCGTATCGGTCACGAACTTGCGCTGGATCACCGCCCACAGATCCGTCCGCGTCCCGTCGTAGCCGAGCGCCCAGATCCCCGCGCCGCGGAGGCGGTACCGGTTCACCAGGTCGTACTTCGCGCCGATCGCGGCCGCGTCGTCGACGTACAGCTGGCGCCACGACATCACGCAGCCGTAGGTGGACGTGCAGTTCTCGCGCCGGTAGGCCGTCCAGGCAACCGCCTCGGTCGACTCCCACCGGCGGCCGTGCTGGGCGAGGTAGTCGGCGGCGGTGTCGTACACGACCGTCGTCGACGCACCGTACTTCGTGCCGCTCGTGTTCGTGGAGTGGACGTCGTCGGTCGCCGTCGACCAGGCCCGGCCGTAGTACGGCACGCCGAGGATCAGCTTGGACGGCGAGACGCGGGCCGTGTAGGCGAGGACGGTGTCGAGGATCCCGTAGCCCGCGCGATCGAGCGGGGCGATCGAGCCGACCGGGCTCGAGCCGGCGGTCCGGTAGTCGTAACCCATGATGAAGATCGCGTCGGCGGCGCCCGAGGCGGTCGCGCTCTCGAGCGGGTAGTTGCCGATCGAGCCGAGCGTGTCGAACGTGATCTGGTAGCCGGAGTGGATCTTGTTCAGCTCGTAGCGGATCGACTTCACCAGCGCCACGAACTCCGCCTCGTAGCCCGAGGCGAGCGGCTCGAAGTCGAGGTTGACGCCGTCGACGCCGCGATCCCGGACCGCCGCGGCGATCTGGCGGGCGAGGTTCACCCGCCGGGTCGAGGACCCGAGGAGCGATTTCTGGCGGGTCAGCCCCGCCGACGACCAGCCGAAGCTCTGGACGGTCAGGACGACCCGCGTGTGCGTCTTGTGGGCCGCCGAGATGATCGACGTCATCCGCGAGCTCGTCCAGCCACTCCAGCCGACGCTCAGCGAGCCGTCGCTGTCCCGCTTCTGGAGGTTGCCCGCGGCGTCGGCGCCCACGCCGAAGTAGGCGATCGTCGAGATCTTCGCGTAGTCGAGGCGGAGCGTGCTCGAGTTCAGCTCCCAGTACGGCAGGAACCCGAAGATCTCCTTGCGGAGGCCGGTCAGGCTGACCCGCGCCTCGGGCTCGACCGAGACCGGATCCGTCTCCGACGGGACGATCGCCGACGCGTTCGTCGCGGGCGTCGCAGCGCCGCCGTCCGCGGGCTGATCGGCGCTCGGGTCGAACCCGGCATCCCAGCGATGACCCTGGGCGCGGATCGCGCCGCCGTCGAGGCGGCCGCCGGGCAGGGCGACCGGGGCTCGGCCGTCGACCGGCCAGTGATCGTCGGGGCGCGGCGTGAAGCCGACCGTGACGCGGCCGCCGGGCGCGAAGTCGATCCGGTCGTTCGCATGGCGGACCGCCTCCTCGTACTGGATCGACGGCGCGAGGCCGGCGGCGTCGGGCGGCGTGGGCGCGACGACCTCGCCGGCCGGCGGCGTCCCCGACGAGCCGCGATCGTATCGGGCGAGGTCGACCGCGGGGCTCGACGTGCGGATCGAGCGGGAGGTGGGTTCAGCCGGCGACGTCGTCGGCCAACGGTCGGGAGCCGCCGGATGGACCGCCGCCGGCGCGAGCTGCCCCGAGGCGCCGGGTCCGGTCAGGACGAGCGCCAGCAGCGCGGTGACGGGTCGACCACCGTGACGTTGGAGGGGGCGGCGGAATCGGAATGCCACGACGGTCCTCTTCGAGCGTCCTCGCGCCGCCGCAGCGACGGCTCCTCACCGGCGCCGGCTCGGCCGGACACCGCTCTCGCTCGACCCTAGGTGCGGGAGAAGCGCCGAACCAGTCGCTCGATGGTCCTGCGCGTGTGCAGTACGGTGGGGTCGGCTGGGGTCCGCACCAGTGGCCCCAGCACCCCGTGACGGTCAGTGGAGCGGCAGCGACCGGATCGTCGAGTTCGTGCCGCCGTCGACGTCGAGCGCCTTCGCGCCGAGCCGCAGCGTGCCGGCGCTGCCGCCGCTCTTCAGGGTGATCGTCGCCTTGTACGTCCGGCTGTCAACCTTCGTCAGCGTGACGGCCCACGTGCTGAGACCCGGCTCCATGACGTACAGCCGGACGCCGGTCGAGAGCGGCTCCGCCGACGTGACGGTCACCGAGATCTTCTGGCCGCGGGCGGGCGTCCCGTCCGAGACCGCGATCGCGAACGCGTTCAGGTCCACGACGGCCGACTGGCTGATCGTGTGGACGCCGTCCGTCGCGGTGACGTACGAGCGGTACGTGCCGCGCGGCAGGAGAGCGCCCGCGTCGTTCCGGCCGTCCCAGACCCACGACTGGCTGCCCGCCGCGACCGACGCGTCAGCGAGATGGGTGGCGACGACGGTGTTCGCGGCATCGCGGATCGTCCACGTGACCGTGCTCGGGACGGCCACGCCGAACGAGAGCGTCGCCGTCGGCGCGAGCCGGTCCCCGTCGTGCGGGTAGAAGGCGCGGGCGGAGCTCACGACCGCGCGCAGGAACCCGACGACCTGGACGGGGCGGCTGAGGGCCGGACCCTGGTTGCCCGTCCGGTCGCGCGCGGCGAGGTGGACCGTGTAGTCGCCGTCCGGGACGATCGCGCCGGACTGGTTCCGGCCGTCCCAGCTCGTGGCGTTCGCGCCGGCGACGGAGGTCGCGGCCCACGCACGGACGGTGGCACCGTCGGCGTCGCTCACCCAGCCCGCCAGCGCGCCCGCCTCGGGCACCGTCAGCGTCGTCGCGATCGTGTCCGCGACGCCGTCGCCGTTCGGCGAGAAGACGCCGACGGTGGCCGGGTCCGGGCTGATCCCGGTCGCGATCGGCGCCGTCGTGTCGACGACGACCGTGCCCGTGCCACGGGCGAGGCCGTTGAGCCACGCGTCGGTTCCCGTCGCGACCCAGGTGTACGTGCCGTCCGGCACCGCGACGCCGTCGACCAGCCCGTCCCAGTGCGCCGCGAACGTCTGTCCGACGCCGCTCGACGTATCGAGGACTGTGCCCGCGCCATCGCGGACCTCGACGGTCCAGGCGACGTTCGCCTCGGAGAAGATGCCGCTGAGCGTCACGTCGTCCATCCGGCCGTCCGCGTTCGGGGACAGCCGCCCCAGCCCGGCGTCGATCCCGATGAGGACCGGCGCGCGGCTGTCACGGGGAGCGAGGTTGGCCGCCGACAGGTAGCCGGCGATCGTCGCGTCGTCGAGACCCTCGACCTGGATGACGGCCGGATCGGTCGACGTGGCGGGCGCGGCGACGGCGATCGTCTTCAGGCGCGTCCCCGCGGGCAGCTCGAGGATCGGAGGGTCGCCGGCGTCGGCCGGCGACGCCGACGCGGCGCTCGCGGAGGCGGCCGTCGCGAACAGGGCCGCGGGCGCGACCTCGACGCTCGCCCGCCCCGGAACGACGAGGGTCGCGGGGTCGAGGCCCGTGTCGCCCACGGCGTTCGTCGCCGCGGTCGTCGTCAGCCCCGGCTTCACGACGAGGGAACGGTAGTAGCCGGCCGCGGTGGAGTCGGGATCCGAGTAATCCATGAAGCCGGGCGACCGGGTCGACGCGAACGACGACTCGTGGCCGTGGAAGTTGGGCGCCGCTCGCCACATGTCGAGGATCGACCGGCTGGTCGTGAACATCGCCCGCAGGTACGGCGCCGGGCCCATGTGGCCGTCGGCGAGGACGGCCCGGGCGCCGCCCTTGATGAAGCCTGCGGCGTAGTTGTCGATCCGCTGGCGGGCCACGCTGACGGTCGGCTCCGGCGTCACGCCGGACTCGTTGTTGCCCGACGCGTAGCACAGGTTGTGGAGCATGACGATCGCGTTCGGCGCGAGACCGAGCTCGGCCATGTACGGCTCGCCGTAGTACTTGTTCTCATAGTCGGACAGCTTGCCGTCGCCGTTCAGGTCGGCATTCAGCCCGAAACCGTCCTTCGTCGTGTACTTCGGGTCGTACGTGTACGGGCTCGGCCAGCCGTTGCCGTGGCCGAAGTAGATGACGACGTTCGCGCCCTTGACCGCGGCCTTGACCTTCGACCAGGTCGCGTTCGGGCTGTAGACCTTCGTGACCTTCGCCGTGTACTTGATCGCCTCGTTGTACGCGGCGTCCGCGTACGAGCGGTAGGTGGCCGTCATCCCGTGCGTTGCGCCGACGATGATCACGACCTTGGCGACGCTCGTCTGGACGGCCGCGGCGGGCGCGACGACGCCGAGCGCGGCGACGAGGGCGAGGACGACGGCGGCGGCCAGGTTGCGCAAGGACGGCTCCGGAAGCGGTCCGGACGCGCGGCGATTGCGGTCGCGCGCCCGGACGGATGAGTGCAACCGAAGCGTCGGGAACCGCCGCTCGCGAGCCAATCGCGGGATGGTCCCCCGGCCGATGGCCCGATCGGACCCGGCCGAGTGGGGTCCGGGGTGGAGTGGTCCGGTGGGGTGTGCGGGCCGATCAGCCGGCGGTGCGGAGACGCTCCACGAGCCCGGCGAGCGAGGGGTTGGCGCGGTCGCGCTCGGACAGGATCGGGCGGCCGTCCGGGGTGGCCGCGACGCGCGGCCACGGGACGCCGACCGCGGGGTCGTCCCAGGCGAAGCCGAGCTCGTCGGCGCCGTCGTACTCGTTCGTCACGAGGTAGAGCATCTCGAGCGGCTCGAGGGCAAGGAACCCGTGGGCGACGCCGGCCGGGATGACGACCCAGTCGTCGGCGCCGAGCTCGCGGGTCTCGGCGATGGCCTCGCCGAGTCCGCGCTCCGCCGGCCGGACGTCGACGAGGGCGACGAACGCGCGGCCCGAGGCCACGATCCAGTAGTCGAGCTGGCGGCGGTGGTAGTGGAGGCCGCGCAGGACCCCGGCCGACGAGGACGACAGGTTGGCCTGGACGAACCGGGGCTCGGTCCCCGGGGCGGCGCCGGTCTCCTCGGGGGTCAGCGCCGGGAACGCCGACGCGCGCCACAGCTCGCGGAACGCGCCGCGGCTGTCGGCGTGGCGCTGGATCGCGCCGTAGCGAACGCCATCGAGCGCCGACGGCTCTCGGTCGAGGCCCGTCATCGCACGGGCGCCGCGGCCGCGCGCTGGCGGAGGAGCGCGGGGAGATAGTCGGCCGTCGCGCCCTGCCAGGTCCGGAGCGGCTCACCACCGGGCAGCGGTGACGGCTCCAGGATCCCGAAGCGGGGCGGCGTCGATGCGCGCGGGAACGCGTCTGCCGACACGGCCGCCGTCGCCACCGAGACGCCGGCCTGGCGAAGGACCTCCTCGGCCCAATCTTTCCGGCTCGCCGAGCCCGCGTTCACGAGGTGGCGCACGCCACGGATCTCGTTCGCGCCGATCAGCTCGGCGATCGCCTCGGCGACGTCGACCGTGTACGACGGCGATCCGATCTCGTCGTGGACGAGACGCAAGGGGGCACCCGAGGCGTTCGCCCGGTCCGCGGCCGCGAGGATCTTCGAGGGGAAGTCGTTGCCCGGCGGACCGAACAGCCACGCGGTCCGCACGATCCCGAGCTCGGCCGACGCCGACTCGTACGCCGCCTCGGCGAAGCGCTCGCCGGCGAGCTTCGAGCGGCCATACGGATTGATCGGTTCGGCGGGGTCGGTCGGGCGATACGGCCGGAGCTCGGCCGGTCGCCCGTCGAAGACCTCGTTCGTCGACACGACGATCAGGTCCACACCGCGCTCGGCGGCCGCCCGGGCGAGGACGCCGGTCGCGTCGCCGTTGCGACGCATCGCGAGCTCGGGCTCCCGTGCGCAGCCGTCGACGTCGGTCCACGCCGCACAGTGGACGACGACCTCGGGCCGGTCTCGATCGAGCAGGCCGCCGATCGCCTCCGGCGCGTCCAGGTCCCAGATCGCGCGGCTCCAGGCGATCGGCCCGAACGGTCCGGTGAACGGTGCGTCCTCGAGCGCAGCGACGACGGCCCGCCCGAGCCTGCCGCCCGCGCCCGTGACCGCCACCCGCACGTCAGGCCTCCGTCGACGCGGCGAGGCGAGCTCCGTACTGGCGCTCGTAGTAGGCGTCCCAGTCGCCGGACTTCGCGGCTCGCCACCACGCCTCGTTCGCGACGAACCAGTCGATCGTCGCCGCGAGCCCGTCCTCGAACGACGTCCGGTTGCGCCAGCCGAGGGCCGCCACCTTCGAGCCGTCCATCGCGTACCGGCGGTCGTGGCCCGGCCGGTCGGGCACGCTCCGGACGAGCGACCACGGCTTCCCGAGCCGATCGAGGAGCGCGGTGATGACGTCGCGGTTGGCCATCTCCGCGGACCCCGGGACGTTGTAGGTCTCTCCGCTCACCCCGTGGCGCAGGATGTGGTCGATCGCCCCGGCATGGTCGGAGACGAAGAGCCAGTCGCGGCGCTGGAGGCCGTCGCCGTACATCGGCAGCGGCTGATCGTCGATCGCGTTCGTGACGAAGAGCGGGATCAGCTTCTCGGGGTGGTGGAAGGGGCCGTACGTGTTCGAGCCGCGGCTGACGACCGCGTCGACGCCGTGGGTGACGACGTAACTGTGGACGAGGAGCTCGCCGGCCGCCTTCGCCGCGGAGTACGGCGAGCGCGGATCCAGCGCGTCCGTCTCACGGGCGTGGCCCTCGGCGACCGAGCCGTAGACCTCGTCGGTCGAGACCTGGAGGAAGCGGACCGGCGGGCGACCCGCGGCGGTCCGCTGGGCGGATGCCGCCCGGACCGCCTCGAGCAGGACGTGGACGCCGATCACGCCGGTGCGCAGGAACGCCTCGGGGTCGAGGATGCTCCGGTCGACGTGCGACTCGGCCGCGAAGTTGACGACCGCGTCGACGTCGTCGACCAGGGGTGCCACCACCTCGGGATCGGCGATGTCGCCCGTGACGAACCGGAACCGGGACGCCTGCTCGGGGTCCCGCTCGACCGCCTCCAGGTTCGCCCGGTTGCCGGCGTACGTCAGCTTGTCGAGGACCGTGATCCGGGCGCCGTCCCGCCGGGCCAGCACCTCTCGGACGTACGCGCTGCCGATGAACCCCGCGCCGCCGGTGACGAGGATCGAGGCGTCGGGGCCGAGCCTCGGCGCGCCCGTGCGCGGGGACCCCTCCACGGGCCTCAGCCGACCGGGCGCTCGACCGGCCGCGACAGCCTGCCGGCCTCGTCGTCGTCGCGGGCGAGCTCGGCCGCCCGGATCAGCGAGGGCACGGTGCCCGCGTCGGTCCAATGGCCGTCGTAGACCTGGTGGAACAGGCGGCCGTCCGGGATGTAGTGGTTCAGGACGTCGGTGATCTCGAACTCGCCACGCCCCGACGGCGCGAGCCGGTCGATCACGGAGAAGGCGTCGGGCCGGAGGAAGTACACGCCGATCGGGATGAGGTCGCTCTTGGGGACCTTCGGCTTCTCCTCGAACCCGACGACCTGCCCGTCGGCGTCGAGCTCGGCGACGCCGAACCGCTCGGGATCCGGAACGCGGTAGAGGAGCGTGCCGGCGCCCCACGGTCCCGCCTCGAACGCCTCGGCGATCGGCGCCAGCGCCGGCCCGCGGAGGATGTTGTCGCCCAGGACGCAGCAGAACGCGTCGTCGCCGACGAAGTCGCGAGCGAGCCCGATCGCGTGGGCGATCCCGAGGGCGCCGCGCTGGTAGCGATACGTCAGGTCGAGCCCGAAATGCGATCCGTCCGCGAGCAGCTCCACCACGTCGCCGACGCTCTTCCCGCCGACGATGACCATGACCTCGCGGATGCCCATCCCGGCCAGCGTCTCGATCGGGTAGTAGATCATCGGCCGGTCGTAGATCGGCAGGAGATGCTTGTTCGTGACGATCGTCAGGGGGAAG
>DASSMI010000164.1:0-5831 GCA_035688935.1 Candidatus Limnocylindrales bacterium
GCGTCCGTCGATCGCGGCCACGATCGATCGCTCGACCTCGAGGATCCGCCGCTCGAGAGCCTCCACCCGCTCCAGGATCTTCGTGTTGCCCTCGAGGAGCTGGAGGTTCTGGGTCTCTTCGATGTCGGCCTCGGCCGCCGCGTGCTCGAGCGTCAGCCGGTCGCGGAGCGCCGCCCGGTTGCCGGCGAGGAGGATCAACGGCGCCGCGTACGCCGCCTGCGTCGAGAAGGCGAGGTTCAGCAGGATGAACGGGTACGGATCGAACGGCCGGCTGAGGAGCCACGCGTTGCCCAGCAGCCACGCGCCGACGACGATCGTCTGGACGATCAGGAACCGCCAGCTGCCCAGGTAGCCGGTGACCCTGTCGGCGACGCGAGCGCCGAGCGGCGCCTCGTCGACCATCTTGACGTTGACCGGATGCGCGCTCGGCCGGGTTGGATGCGTGCGGTGTCGACGCGTCACGGCGCCCCTCCTCGAGCCCTCCGGCGACGGACCGGGCCGGTCGGACCGCTGCTATTGTCGGCCGATGGCGATCGACGTACGCACGATCCGCGAGGACGAGCTCGTCTCGTGGCTGGACGCCCAGACGACCGGCTTCCTCGTGCGGCCCGAGATCGACAAGATCGCCGAGGAAGTCCGCGAGCACTGGGATCTCAGCCGGATTTGGGGAGCGCTCGACGGCGACCGCGTCGTCGGGACGCTCCGGACATACGGCACCGAGCTGACGGTGCCGGGCAACCGAGGGGTCAAGGCGTCCGCGGTCACCCAGGTCGCCGTCCGCCCCACGCACCGGCGGCGAGGACTCCTCCGCCGGATGGTCACCGCCGAGCACGCGGCCGCCCGGGACCGCGGCGAGGTCGCCTCGATGCTCTACGCATCCGAGGGCTCGATCTACGGCAGGTTCGGCTACGGCATCGCCTGTCAGACCGCGGCATGGATGATCGACGTCAGATCGACGCGGATCCACGAGGCGGCCGGCGGGCGGGCGGGGTCGATCGAGGTCGTCGACACCGACGAATCGGCCGTGGACGTCGCCCGCCGGATCTACGAAGGGACGCGGCGCCAGCAGCCGGGTGAGATCTGGCGACGTCCGATCACGTGGAAGTCGGACTTCGGGCTCGCCGGCCGGGCGTGGGGCGAGAGCTGGAAGGGCTTCCTCGCGATCCACCGGGGCGACGACGGAACAGCGGATGGATACGCTCGATACCACGCCGATCCCAAGTGGGAGCACCGTCAGCCGCAGAGCACGCTGATCGTCGACGACCTCCACGCCGCCACGCCGGACGCCGAGGTCGCGCTGCTCCGGTTCCTCGTCGACGTCGACCTCGTGACCACGCTGCGGATCGAGGGCCGCACGCCCACGGACCGCCTGCCCTGGCTCCTGACGAACCCGCGTGCCGCCCGCCTCGACGATGTCGGTGACGGCCTCTGGGTGATGCTCCACGACGTCGCGGGCGCCCTCGTGGCGCGAACGTATGAGCGTGCCGGCTCGGTCGTGCTGGAGATCTCCGGAACGGAGCCGGACGCCGAAGGGCGCACGCGGATCGCGCTCGACGCCGGACCGGACGGCGCATCTGCGGACGAGACGGACCGGCCGGCCGACCTCACGATCCACGCCTCAGCCCTGGGCGCGGTCTACCTGGGCGGCACGCGACTGCGGAACGCGGTCCTCGCGACGGGTGCCGACGAGCATCGCGCGGGCGCGCTCGACGAGGCCGACGCCCTGTTCGGGACGCGCGACGCGCCGTGGTGCTCCACGTTCTTCTGAGCCTCCTGGCGGGTCACGTCCGTTCCTGGCGTATCGTCGCCGATCCGTAGACATTGCGGCCACATGGCCTGATACTTCCTCGGTATGCCGGACCGAAGGCGCGCGGGGCTCGTCGGCCTCGTCGTCGTGCTCGTCGCGTGCGCGCCCGGCGGCGCGGCGACCGCGACCCCATCGTCGACGTCGGTCTCGGGCGGCGGACCGGCGGCGAACCTGGCGATCTACGGAGCCGCGTCGCTCGAGAGCGCCCTCGACCAGGCGAAGACGGCATACGAGTCCGGCCACCCGGGAACGACGCTGACGATCTCGACGGATTCGTCGGCGGCGCTCGAGACCCAGATCGAACAGGGGGCGCCCGCCGACGTCTTCCTCTCGGCCGACACGACGAACCCGAAGAAGCTCGTCGACAGGGGGCTCGCGCTGGGAGCGGCGATGGTGTTCGCCGCGAACGAGCTGACGATCATCGTCCCGAGCGCCAACAGCGCGGGGATCGCCTCGCCGGCCGACCTCGCCAGGACCAGGATCAAGGTCGTCGCGGCCGGCGACCAGGTGCCGATCACGACGTACGCGAAGCAGCTCATCGCCAACCTGGGGATGCAGCCCGGATATCCGGCGGACTTCGCGACGAAGGTGGCCGCGAACGTCGTCTCGAAAGAGGACAACGTGAAGGCGGTCGTGGCGAAGATCGAGCTCGGCGAAGGGGATGCCGGGATCGTCTACGTGACCGACGCGAAGGCATCCGCGAAGGTCGCGACGGTCGACGTGCCCGAGACCGCTAAGGTCCGCGCGACGTACGCCGGAGTCGTCGTGGGGGCCTCGCGGAACGCGGCCGCCGCGAAGACGTTCCTCGATTGGGTCGCCGGGCCCGACGGTCAGGCGATCCTGGCCGGCTTCGGGTTCCTGCCCGCCTCGTGACCGTGCCCGCCTCGTGACACCTGTCCGCGCGCAGCCCGTGGGCCGCGACCGATCCCGTTGGGGGGAGCGATCCGTCGCGGCCGTTGGCGCGCTCATCGCCCTCTTCCTCGTCCTGCCCGTCGCGGTCCTCGTCGTGCGCGCCGTCGTCGACGGCTCGCTCGCCACCGCGCTCACGACCCGCGTCGTCCTCGACGCCCTCGTCCTGAGCCTGGCCACGACGGCGGTCAGTCTCGGGCTCACCGTCGGGTTCGGCCTGCCACTGGCCTGGCTGCTGGCGCGCCGTTCGTTCCCGGGCAAGGGCTGGCTGGAGGCGGTCATCGACCTGCCGATCGTCCTTCCGCCGTCCGTCGCGGGGCTCGCGCTGCTCCTCGTGTTCGGGCGACGGGGTGCGCTGGGCGGCGCGCTCGACCTCGTGGGGCTCGCGATCCCGTTCACCACGTTGGCGGTGGTCCTCGCCCAGACGTTCGTCTCGGCCCCGTTCTTCATCCGCTCGGCACGGACCGGGATCGTCGCGGTCGACCGCGATCTCGAGGACGCCGCCCGCGTCGACGGCGCTACCGAGCTCCAGCTCTTCCGTGCGATCACGGCCCCGCTCGCCGGCGGCGCGCTCGCCGCGGGGCTCGTCATGACGTGGGCGCGAGCGCTCGGCGAGTTCGGGGCCACGATCATGTTCGCGGGCAACGTCGAGGGCCGGACGCAGACGCTGCCACTCGTCGTCTACGGCGAGTTCCAGGGCGGTTCGCTGGACGCCTCGATCGCGGCCGCCGCGATCCTCGTCCTTGCCGCGTTCGGCGTCCTGATCGCCGTTCGCGTCTTCCACTGGAGCCGGGCGTTCGATCCGCGCCCGATCGGGTAGCGGCGCGTCGCGGCGCCCCGATCGTCAGCGGGCGTCGACCGGGATCGGCGCGTTCGTCGCCGCGTGCGACCCGTACGCTGTCGGCGTGGGTGAGCTGACGCGCGCCGAGGTCGTGAACCTGTCGGGGGCGACCGATGGCCTGGTCGACGAGTTCGTCGCGCTCGGGCTGATCGTCCCGGACGGCGCCGGAGGGCTCACGTCGTCCGACGTCCGCCGCGTGACGATCCTCCGGCTGATCCTCGAAGCCGGCCTGCCGATCGAGGCCGTGGCGGACGCGGTTCGCGCGGGGGACTTCGACCTCGACTTCGTCGACGACGACGCGTACCAGCGGTTCGCATCCTTCAGCGCGGAGACGTTCGCGGAGGCGAGTGCCCGGACGGGCGTCCCGCTCGAGCTCCTCGGCGTCGTTCGCGAGGTCACCGGAGCGCCGCCGCCGCACCCGGACGATCGCCTCCGGGCCGACGAGCTGCCGATCCTCGACTTCCTCGCCCTGCAGCGGCGCCTCGGGTTCCGGCCGGCGGCCAGCGAGCGACTGCTCCGCGCGCAGGGCGACAGCCTCCGTCGCAGCGCGGAGTCGGAGGCGGAGTGGTGGCGGACCGAGGTGATCGGGCCGGCCCGCGCCCGCGGGGCCGAGCTCCGCGAGATGAGCGCGCCGGACTTCTCGCCGGCGATGGCGGCGGCGCTCGAGGCATCGATTGTGAGCCTCTACCGCGCGCTCCAGATGCGTGCCTGGACCGCGAACATCATCGCGTCGACCGAGGCGCGGCTGGTCGAGACCGGCCGGCTCGATCGGCGAGAGCGGCAGCCGGCGATCGTGTTCCTCGACGTCACCGGCTACACGCAGCTGACGGAGGAGCGCGGCGATGCGGCGGCGGCCGATCTCGCAGAGCGGCTCGGGCGGATCGTCCAGCGGACGTCGGTCGCGCACGGCGGGCGACCGGTGAAGCACCTCGGCGACGGGGTGATGTTCGTGTTCCCGGAGCCGGGCCCGGCGGTGCTCGCGGCGCTCGAGATGGTGGATGGGGTCGCCGCGGCCGACCTGCCGCCCGCCCACGTCGGGGTGGCATCCGGCCCGGTGATCTTCCAGGAGGGCGACTACTACGGCCAGACCGTGAACCTCGCGGCCCGGATCTCGGACTTCGCGCGTCCCGGTGAGGTGCTGGTCAGCGAAGCGGTGGTTGCCGCATCCGGGCTGCCCGAGGGCTCGTTCGAGGAGGTGGGTCCGGTCGAGCTGAAGGGCGTGTCCGGTCCAGTGCGGCTGCTGGCGGCACGATCGACGTGACGCGGCGCCCGGTGGCGGTCCTCGTCGTGACGATCCTCGTCGGGTGCGTCAACGCGACCCCGCCGCGCGCGTCCGACATCCCGGTGGCTTCGCCCGCGCGGGAGGTCGCGGCCTCGGAAAGGCCGACGCCGGCACCGGAGGTCATCGATCCGGTGGGCATCGAGACGGCGCTTCGAAGGGCCGTTCCCGAGCTGTCTCTCGAGCCCTGGCAGGACCTCGAGGGTCTGGGCGTCTTCCCGCCGCTCACCTTCATCGACCGGAACGGGCTCGGTCGGGTCCCGCGCGTGGGGCGCGTGCTCGTCTTCGGGTCGGCGGAGGAGCGGGGCCGCCTCCAGTCGCGCTTCGGTGCGTCGCAGATCGCGGGCATCCACTCGACCGTCAGCTGGGATGGGCCGACTCACTCGGAGTGGCTCCCGGCGCGGAATGTCCTCGTCGAGGTCGAGATGCCCGGCGGGATGTTCGGCGAGGTCACGCCGTGGACCGATCCGGACGAGTTCCTCGGCCTGGTCCGATCCGCGCTGGCCGGCCTCTGAGCGAGGCCCGACCCGCTCGATCTGGCTGGTGGATCAGCTCGAGGACAGCCGAGCACGAACGGTCGCCCCGGCCTGCGTCTGCGGACTAAATCGGTCACCCGACGACGCGTGGCTGTGGCCGATCCGATCCATCGCTCGGATCAGTGCCGCGCCGCCCCGAGGTCGATCCGCCTTCGCATCGCCTCGCCCAGCCGAGCGCGACGGGCCAACGGATCCGGCATCCTCGTCGTCGCCGCTCCCGGAGATGCACGCTGTCGTACGCACAGAACCAGGCGTCTGGCGAGGCGTGGCGCGGCGAAGGGCCGCCTCGGAGGGCGGATCTCCTTCCCGCGTCGTTGACGGGAGAAGGGAGAAGGGCCGGCGATCTGACGCAAAGCCGGACGCGGCTCAGTGCCATCAGCGTCACGACCGCTACGAACGCCGTTGTGCGAGGCAAGGGACTGTGAGGGCGTCCTCGTAGGGATCCCCGAAGGCCAAGGC
>DASSMI010000165.1:0-2920 GCA_035688935.1 Candidatus Limnocylindrales bacterium
ATCGAGAGGATCGGCCGCCTCGAGAACGTCTGCCGGGTCGTGGGAGTGGGCCAAGCCCCGGCGGCCAGTCGCGACGCGACGCCGGCGACGGCATGAGCGAAACCGGCCGCTCCGAACGGTTCCTCGTGACCGGCGCCCTCGGCTGCATCGGGGCATGGACGGTCCGCGAGCTCGTGCGCGAGGGGGCCTCGGTCGTCGGGTACGACCTCGGGACGACCACCCGGCGCCTCGACCAGATCGTGGATCCGGAGGACCTCGCGGCGCTCACCCTCGTCCGCGGCGACATCACCGACCTCGACGCGTTCGAGCGGACGCTCGTCGAGCACGACATCACGAACGTCATCCACCTCGCGGCGCTCCAGGTCCCCTTCTGCCGGGCCGATCCGCCGCTCGGTGCCCGGGTGAACGTCGTCGGCACGGTGAACGTGTTCGAGGCCGTCCGTCGTCGCGGGCCCGGCATGGCCCCGGTCGTCTACACCGGCTCGATCGGGATGTACTCGCCGTCCGATGTCGATCCCAGCGGCCGGCTCCGCGAGGACGCCGAGCCGCACCCGGGCAACCATTACGGCGTGTACAAGCTCGCGAACGAGGGCACCGCCCGGATCTACTTCGCCGACTCCGGGGTTCCGAGCGTCGGCCTGCGCCCGATGACCGTGTACGGAGCGGGCCGCGACCAAGGGATGACGAGCGGACCGACGGTGGCGATCGCCGCGGCGGTCCTCGGAATCCCGTTCCGGATCCAGTTCGGTGGGAAGACGCTCTTCCAGTACGCGCCGGACGTCGCCCGGACGTTGATCCTCGCGAGCCGCTCGGAGCCGGCCGGCGCCCGGGTGTTCAACCTGGGCGGGGAGGCGGTCTCGATCGCGGACTGGATCGGGGCGATCGAGGACCTCTTGCCGAGCGCCCGCGGCTCGATCACGGCCGAGCCGGCACCGCTACCGTTCCCCTCGGACATCGAGCACGACTCGATCGGCGCCCTCGGGCCGGTCCCGGTGACCCCGTACCGCGAAGCGATCGCCGCGACGGCCGAGATCCATCGACGCCTCGCCGCCGAGGGGCGGCTGATCGCGGCCGAGCAGGGTGTTCCCGCACCCGCCGGCGTCGCGGCGACCGGCTGACGACGGCGTCCGTGGCGCCGTCTCCTCTGCGCCCGCCCACGCAACGGCGGATCCCGCGCTGGAAGGACCTCCGGCCCTATCTCCGGACCGGTCCGATTCGCCTCTCGCCGACCGATCGTCGCCTCGCCTCGGCGGCGACGATCTGGGACCTTCGGTCCGCCGCGCAGCGACGCGTCCCGCGCGCGGTCTTCGATTACGTGGACGGCGCCGCCGAGACCGAGACGAGCCTCCGGCGCTCCCGGGAGGCGTTCGCTCGGATCGAGTTCGTCCCGAGCGTGCTCCGGGACGTGTCGCGGGTCGATCCGTCGACCACGATCCTGGGCCGGCCGTCCGCCTTGCCGCTCGTCTTCGCCCCGACCGGGTTCACGCGGCTCATGAACCACGAGGGCGAGGCGGCGGTCGGTCGGGTCGCCGGGAGGCTGGGCATCCCCTACGCGCTCTCGACCCTCGGCACGACGTCGCCGGAGGACCTGGCGCTCGCGGCTCCGACCACCGACAAGTGGTTCCAGCTGTACATCTGGAACGAGCGCGACGCGGTCGTGGAGCTCGTCCGTCGGGCCAAGGCTGCTGGCTTCACGGCGCTCGTCCTCACCGTCGACGTGCCCGTCGCCGGCGCCAGGCTGCGCGACGTCCACAACGGCTTCACGATCCCGCCGACGCTGTCGGTCCGGACGCTCGTCGACATCGCCGTCCATCCCGGCTGGTGGTTCAACCTGCTGACGACCGAGCCGCTCCGGTTCGCGGCCTTCAGCGAGACCCAAGGGACGGTCGCCGACCTGATCAACCGCGTCTTCGATCCGACGATCACGATCACCGACCTGGGCTGGATCCGCGAGACGTGGGACGGACCGATCGTCATCAAGGGCATCCAGACGGTCGACGACGCGAGGCGGGTCGTGGACGCGGGCGCGGATGCGCTTGTTGTCTCCAACCACGGCGGTCGCCAGCTCGACCGGGCGCCGACATCGCTCGAGCAGCTGCCAGGGATCGCGGCCGCGGTCGGCGATCGCGCCGAGGTCTACGTCGATGGCGGCGTGCTGAGTGGCGCGGACGTGGTCGCCGCCGTCGGGCTGGGGGCCCGGGCGGCGCTCATCGGACGGGCGTACCTGTACGGCCTCATGGCCGGGGGCGAGCGTGGCGTGGAGCGCGCGGCCACGCTGTTGGGCGCCGAGCTGGTCCGCACGATGAAGCTCCTCGGTGCGACGACGGTCGGGGAGCTCGCCGATCGGGTCCGGCTCCGGCCGTAGCGCCGGCGCCGCGGGGCTCTTGCGAGCGCCTCGTCGCGGCGACATCGAGCGGGACGAGGTCGAGCCGCTCGAACCGAGGCACTCATCGGATTCCGAACAGCCGCGCTCGACCGGCGCCCCGATCTGCGCGGAGCGTCGCTCCCGGTGCGCCATCACGCTCGCGTGACGCGGACCCGATCCACCGGGCGGATCGACCCGTGTAGGACGTTCTCAGCATGTCAAAGCTGCGCCCGTCTCGAAAACGGGTCGGCGACGATCCGACCGTGGGGGTTCGATCCTCAGCCTCGCCGCCGATGGCGGCGCGCCGGCTGGACGTTGAGCTATTCGATCGCCCCTGCGACCGGATTGAACCGAAATTCCTGTCCCCCGGGGTTGGCGACGATCAAGTCCGCGCCGTCGACGCGAACAATATGTAACGGTCCGGCGAGCGCCGGCGGGGCGAGCAGGGTCAGCGTTGGAGCCGCCCCGCCCGCAAGACGGCCGCTCCCGCCAGGCCGACGGACGATCAGGATGACGCCGTGGCCCGGGTTGTTCGGCGACTGGCCCGCCCAGACC
>DASSMI010000166.1:0-3600 GCA_035688935.1 Candidatus Limnocylindrales bacterium
TCTGGGGCCTCCTCCCGCGACTGAAGGCGGCCGGGGCGTCCGGGATCCTCGTCCTCCCGATCGAGAAGATCGTCCCGTGACGCTCGCGACGACTCCGGCGATCCGGCTGCGCCGGCTCGATCTCGGCGCGGGCGACGAGGCAACCGTCCGCGACGTCACGGCGCTCACCCGGCGCGGCGCCGTGCCCGACGAGCGTGTCCGGGCGGGCGCACGGTCGATCCTCGCCGACGTCCGGGTGCGCGGGGCGCGCGCGGTTCGCGATGCGGCAGCCCGCTTCGGAGGCGGGCGTGCCGATGAGCAGCTGGTCCTGGATCGCCGCGACCTCCTCGCCGCGCGGGATCGCCTGGCCACGGACGACCGCCGAGCGCTCGACCAGGCGATCGACCACGTCGAACGGTTCGCCGCGACCCAGAGGCCCGAGACGACGCGGACGACGATCCGGGATGGGATCGAGATCGAGCGGCGCTGGCTCCCGCTCGACCGCGTCGGCTGCTACGTCCCGGGCGGCTCGGCGCCCTATCCCTCGTCGCTGGTGATGACCGTCGTCCCGGCCCGCGTCGCCGGCGTCCGCCAGATCGTCGTCGCGTCGCCTGGCGACGCGGACGGTCGGATCGATGACGTCCTCGTCGGCGCGGCCGGTCTCCTCGGCGTCGACGCGCTCCTGGTCGCGGGCGGCGCCCAGGCGATCGGCGCGCTGGCCTTCGGCCTGCCGGACCTCGACCCACCGTTCGGCGCGGTCGACCGGATCGTCGGTCCAGGCAACGCGTGGGTGACGGCCGCCAAGCTCGAGGTCGCCGGCCTCGTCGGGATCGATCTCCCGGCAGGCCCGTCGGAGGGCATGGTCCTGGCCGACGACACCGCCGACCCGGTGCTGGTCGCCGCCGACCTCGTCACGCAGGCGGAGCACGGACCGGACTCGCCCGCGATCCTCGTGACGACCAGCACCGAGCTTGCCGATCGGGTCGAGGACGAGATCGAGGCCCTGCTCCCCCGTCTCGAGCGCAGTCCGATCCTCGCGCGATCTCTCTCGACGCATGGTCGGATCGCGCTCGCGCCCGACCTGGATGCCGCGATCGCCTTCGTCGATGCCTACGCACCGGAGCACCTCTCGATCGACGTCCGAGACCCGGACGCCGTCGCCGCGCGCATCCGGAACGCCGGGTCGATCTTCGTCGGCCCGTGGGCGCCCGAGTCGGCCGGCGACTACGCGACCGGCGCGAACCACGTCCTGCCGACCGGCGGCCTCGCGCGATCGTCGGACCCGCTCGGGGTCGAGACCTTCGGCCGGTACACCCAGATCCAGCGAGTCACGGCGGACGGCCTCGGCGCGATCCGCGAGACGGTCGCCCGGCTCGCCACGGTGGAGGGCCTGACCGCCCACCGGCACGCGATCGACGTCCGCTTCGAGCGGAAACCGCGGCCCTGAACGATGAGCCCGACGCCGGTGACGACGAACCTTCCGACCCAGCCCGCGAGCTACAGCTGGGAGGCGACCGACGAGGAGGTCGCCGCCCGATACGGCGTCGCGGTCGAGGACGTCCTGCGGTTCGACCTGAACACGTCGCCCGCGCCGCCCGACCTCGTGGCGGCGATCCTCGCCAAGGGCGCGTTCGAGGCGCCGCTGTCCGAGTACCCGCCATCCGACTACCGGCGCCTGATCGAGACGGCCGCCCGGGTCTACGGCGTCGGCACCGACGAGCTGCTCGTCGGCGCGGGCGCGGACGAGATCCTCGACCTGTGTGCCAAGGCGTTCCTGCCCCCCGGCGGCCGTGCCGTCGTCCCCGTCCCGACGTACGCGATGTACCGTGTCGTCACCGAGCAGCGCGGCGCCATCGCCGATCTCGTGCCGCGACTCGGCCCGGATGCCGGCTGGGCGCTCGACCTGGACGCGACCCGGGACGCGGCCGCCGAGGCCGATCTCGTCTGGCTGTGCAGCCCGAACAACCCCACGGGACTGCCCGAACCGGACGGTGCGATCGAGACCCTCCTCGACGTCATCGCCGTCGACGCCCTGTCGGCCGGCCGTGCGCCGGCGATCGTCGTCCTCGACGAGGCCTACGCCGAGTTCGTCGGCTCGTCGCTCCTGGACCTGCGCGAGCGCCACCCGAACCTCGTGGTCATCCGGACCGCGAGCAAGGCGTACGCGCTCGCGGGATTGCGCGTCGGGTTCGCGATCGCGCGGCCGGAGACGATCGCGCGGATCGCGCCGTACCGGCCGCCCGGATCCGTCTCCACGGTCAGCGTCACGGTGGTCACCGAGGCCCTCTCCGACCCGGCGGGCATGGAGGCGAACGTCGCGCGGGTCGATGCCGAGCGCGACCGGCTTGCCGAGGCGCTCCGGGGCGCCGGCTGGTCTGTCGGGCCGACGGTGACGAACTTCCTTCTGGTCGACTTCGGGACGCCGGAGCGCGCCGCGACCGCCGCGACGGGCATGCTCAGGCGGGGCCTCGTCCCCCGGACGTTCCCCGCCGGCCATCCGCTCGCGCACGCGCTCCGCCTGACGATCCGCGACCGCGCCGGCAACGAGCGCCTGATCGCGGCCGCGAACGCGCTCCGGCCCGAGCTCGAGGCGGCCGCCCGATGACGACCGCGGTCGGCAGCATCGAGCTCCTGGGTCGGACCGGCCGACGGGCGACGGTGCGGCGCGCCACGCGTGAGACGACGGTCGAGCTGACCCTCGACCTCGACGGCTCCGGCAGCGCCGACGTCGAGACGGGCGTGGGGTTCTACGACCACCTGCTGGGCTCGCTGGCCCATCACGGGCTCTTCGACCTGCGCATCCGGGCGACCGGCGATCTGGAGGTCGATGACCACCACACGGTCGAGGACGTCGCCCTCGTCCTCGGGTCGGCGCTCGGGGACGCGCTCGGCGATCGAGCCGGGATCCAGCGGTTCGGCGACGCGACCGTGCCGATGGACGAGTCGGTCGCGACGGCGATCGTCGACGTCGGCGGGCGGCCGTATGCCGTCATCGAGCTGCCGTTCCGTGGCGAGCGGGCCGGAGGGCTGACGCTCCAGAACGTCGAGCACGCGCTCGAGGCGTTCGCCCGGGCCGGGGGCGTCACGCTCCATGTGCGCGGCACCGGCCGGAACGACCACCACCTCGCCGAGGCCGCGTTCAAGGCCCTCGGCCGCGCGCTGCGCGCCGCCGTCGCCGAGGATCCGCGTCGTCACGGCCTCGCCTCCACGAAGGCCTCGACATGACCACCCTGCGGCCGACCTTCGCCGTCGTCGACTACGGCGCGGGCAACCTCGTGAGCGTCGAGGCAGCGCTGACGCGCGTCGGGGCGACGGTGACGATCGCACGCGGACCGCGCGACCTCGCGGGGGCCGACGTCCTGGTCGTGCCGGGTGTCGGGGCGGCGGCGCCGGCGATGGACCGGCTCCGAGCACAGGACCTCATCAGCCCGATCCGCGATTGGATCGCCGCGGATCGTCCGTTCCTCGGCATCTGCCTGGGACTCCAGCTGCTCTTCGACGCCAGCGAGGAGGACGGCGCGGAGACCCTGGGCGTCATCGCGGGCCGCACCGTTCGGCTGGCCGGCGCGCCGACGCTCCCGCACATCGGCTGGAACCAGGTCGAGCGGACGCGCGAGCATC
>DASSMI010000167.1:0-3672 GCA_035688935.1 Candidatus Limnocylindrales bacterium
GCGGAGAGGCCATACCCGTTCCCATCCCGAACACGGAAGTCAAGCTCTCCAGCGCCGAAGATACTGAGAGGGCAGCCTTTCGGGAAAATAGGTCGTCGCCAGGATTTTTGCGTTTCCGGGAGATTTCCCTCGGGGTCGCCACGTCGAGTCGACGGCGGGGTCCCCTCGCGCGCGCGTGGTCAGCCCTGAGCCCGGCCGGTAGACTGGCGCACGATGAGCGTTCCGGTCGGCACCGACGAGCCTTCGCCGCCGAGCACCGACCGCCCGACGGAGCGCCCGGCCGCTGGCGTGCCGCGGCACCCCGGCGCGCGTGAGGCCGTCACGTCGCTCTGCCCGTACCTGGCGTCGGAAGGCGGGTCGTGGCGCGGCGTCGTCCCGAGCCGCGAGCATCGCTGCACGGCGGTCGATCCCGCGGCGCCACAGACGACCGAGAAGCAACGGCGTCACTGCCTGTCGACCGAGCACGTCGAGTGCGCGTTGTACCGGGCTGCGCGGACGGCTCGCGTGACCAACCTCGCCGCAGGGATGAATCCGGCCGCCGTCGAGGCGGCCGATCGGCGGCGGCGCGCCGTCGCGCGGACCGCGCCGATCGTCCTCGAGCCACCTCGGCTCGTCGACCAGGCGATGCGCCTCCAGTTCGACCGCGCGCCGGGCCAGATCGCGCTGGTCGCCCTCATGGTCGTCGCGTTCGCCGTCGTCGCGATCGCCAGATTCTCGGCCGGCTCGCCGTCCGCATCGCTGCCGCCCGCTGCCTCCGCGATCGCGATCGCCAGCGGATCTCCGCGTCCCACGTCGTCGCCGACGCCGTCCGTCTCGCCATCGTCGGAGCCGAGCGCCTCGGCCAGCGCCGAGCCGTCGTTCCGGACGACCTACAAGGTGAAGCGCGGCGACACGCTCAGCGGGATCGCGACACGGTTCAAGACGACCGCGGCGAAGATCAAGGCGCTCAACGGCCTGAAGTCGAACACCCTGAAGGTCGGCCAGGTCCTGAAGATCCCGTGACCCGTCGTGGGCGCGTCAGTGCTGGCAGCCGCGGCAGAACGAGGTCACGAACCCGCCCGGCTTCACCTCGCTGATCCGCGTCCCGCAGCGTGGACACGGCTGCCCGCCCTTGTCGTGGACGGCGAGCCAGTCGCGGGCCTGTTTCTCGAACGTCGGTGGAACGCGCTGCCGGAGCTCCTCGATCGCGTGATCGATCGTCGAGCGCATCGCGGCATACAGGCCGTCCACTTCCTCCGGGGCGAGCGTGGATCGCTTGCGGAAGGGGAGCAGCCGCGCGGCATGAAGGATCTCGTCGCTGTAGGCGTTCCCGATCCCGGCGACGAACGCCTGGTTCTTCAGGAGGTTCTTCAGCTCACCCGGATGCCGCCGGATTCGCGCCCGCCACTGGTCCAGGTCCAACGCCGGGTCGTCGGCGTCCGGTCCGATCTCCTCGCCCGTCAGGCCGGGAACGACCCGCTCGACGCCGGCCGGCACGAGATACACCTTGCCCATCTGGGTCGGATCGCGGTACCGGACCTCGACCGGGGCATCGTCGGCGGGCATCCAGTCCGCCTTGGACGTCCACCGTGCAGCGTCCCCCGGCCGCTTCTTCCGGCCGCCGAAGGCAAGGACGAATGCCGTCTTCGTCGGGAGCGCGACCTCGGGACCGGCCAGCTGGAATCGTCCGGTCAGCATCGGATTCACGACGATCCGATCGCGGTCGAGCTCGATGAGGACGAGCTTCCCGCGGCGCCGGATCGACCGCAGGACCTGCCCGACGAGCGCCTCCAGCTCGGCCGGCGTGCCCCTGACCGCGAGCGGTCCGGGGGCACGCGCCGCGGTGATCGATCGGCCGGCGAGAGCAGCGTGGAACGCGTCGGCGACGATCGCCAGATCGGGGAGCTCGGGCACGGTCGCGCGATTGTAGCCGCACGAATCGCTGTGCTAGACTCTCCCGGCCCTAGACGGCCGACAGTTGAAGACACGTCCAAGCTCGCACGAAGGGAGCGGAACGGCCCACTCACCACGGACCAACCTCTGATCCTTCCGGAACCGGCTCGGGCGCTGCCCGGGCCGTCGTCGTGTCTGGGGACTTGACCGACAGGAGAGACCAGACCGTTGACCGAAGAGCAGCAGGACCGGTCCATCGCCGCCGAGGCAGACGCCTCGGCCGAGGGGACCGCCGAGGGGACGACCACCGCGACCGCCGTCGCGGATGAGCCCGTGACCGCGACCACCGAGCCTCCGATGAGCGAGGCCGCAGCGGACGCCGCGAGCGCGCCGACCGTGAGCGATGTGGTGGCCGACGCCGAGGAGGCGCCCACCGCCGCCGAGCCGGCGCAGACCCAGGAGGCCCCGGCTCCGCCTGCAGCTGACGATGCGCAGGGCTCGGCGAGCGACGACGCCACGGGCGACGTCGCCGTCGCTTCGACCGCCACGATGCCGCTCCCGCCCGAGGTCGACGCCGACGATACGGCCGACGCCCCCAGCGCATCCCAGGATGACGCCGAGCCGGCAGCCGAGCGCGAGCCCGAGCCGGCCATCCCGCCGGTCCGCACGGACCTGGGCCCCGAGCCCACGACGATGGAAGAGCTCCTCGCCGAGCAGGACTCGGACATCAAGAGCTTCAAGCACGGCGACGTCGTCGAGGGCACCGTCGTCCGGATCGACAAGGACGAGATCCTCGTCGACATCGGAGCGAAGTCCGAGGGCGTCGTCAGCAACCGCGAGCTCTACGGCCGCCACGCCGAATCACAGCCGCAGCTGGCGATCGGCGACACCGTCCTCGTCTACGTCCTGCAGCCGGAGTCGCAGGAGGGCCACGCGGTCCTGTCGCTGCGCCGGGCGGGTCTCGAGCGCAAGTGGCGCGAGATGCAGGAGCAGTTCGAGGCGGGCGTCATCATCGAGGCGCCGGTCATCGACCACAACAAGGGCGGCCTGATCGTCGACTGCGGGATCCGCGGGTTCGTGCCGATCAGCCAGATCGTCGACTTCCCGCGCCGGCCGCAGAACGACCAGCCGCGCGATGCGGCCCAGGAGATCGCGGAGAAGCTCCAGCCGTTCGTCGGCCGGAAGCTCCGCCTCAAGATCCTGGAGGTCAACCGCAAGGCGAACCGGCTGATCCTGTCCGAGAAGGTGGCGCTGTACGAGGAGCGCCGCGAGAAGCGCGACGAGCTCTTCAGCAGCCTCCAGGTCGGCCAGAAGGTCAGCGGCACCGTCCGCTCGATCGCCCCGTTCGGTGTCTTCATCGATCTCGGCGGGATCGACGGCCTCGTCCACAAGAGCGAGCTCTCGTGGAACAAGGTCAACAACCCCGAGGCCGGCTACAAGGTCGGCGACGAGGTCGAGGCCGAGGTCATCGACATCAACCACGAGCGCGGCCGGATCTCCCTGTCGATCCGCCGGCTCCAGCCCGACCCGTGGCACTCGACCGTCGCGGACTTCAACGTCGGCGACGTCATCGACGGCACCGTGACCAAGCTCGTGAACTTCGGCGCCTTCGTCCGCGTTCGCGACGGGCTCGAGGGGCTGATCCACATCAGCGAGCTCAGCCACCAGCGGGTCGCCCATCCGGGCGACGTGGTCCACGAGGGCCAGACGCTCAAGCTCAAGATCATCTCGCTCGACTCGGAGCGCCACCGCCTCGGCCTCAGCCTCAAGCAGGCCGAGGAGCCGCCGGCTCGTCCCGCC
>DASSMI010000168.1:0-3363 GCA_035688935.1 Candidatus Limnocylindrales bacterium
CACGGATTTCCTGTCACTCTTCAGTTGTCAAGGTGCAGCGTCCGGGGCAGGACGAACCGCGGCGCAGACCCACAAGTGTAGGGGCTGTATCGCCTGGGTGTCAAACACCGGCGAGGCTCGGACCCGGATCTCCGGACCGGCGTGTCCCGCTCCCGAAGGGGCGGCACGAGGGCGAAGGATAGGGGCGGCCGGCGAGGCGTGTCAAACCCCGGGGCCGGTCGGCCGCAGGCCTCAGATCGGGCTCGATTCGAGCAGGAGGATCACCCCGGCGCCGACGAGCCACGACACCAGCCCGAGCTCAGCCGTGGCCGGTGCGCCGAGCGGTCCCACCGCGATCCCGTAGACGAGGATCCCGAGGACGGTGGCGGCTCCGACCTTCGAGAGACGGAGGAGGATCTCGGCGACGAGGTGCGACATCGCGTCAGACGGCCCGCCGGCCCTGGAGCGCGCGGATGAGGGTGACCTCGTCGGCGTATTCGAGGTCGCCGCCGACCGGGAGCCCGCGGGCGATCCGGCTGACGATCCCGACGGTGCCCTCGAGCCGCTCCGCGAGGTACATCGCGGTTGCCTCCCCCTCGAGCGTGGGGTTCGTCGCCAGGATCACCTCGGCGAGCGGGGCGCCGCCGCGCTTCGCCTCGTCGGCGCGGACGAGGAGCTCGCGGACCTTCAGCCGGTCGGGGCCGATGCCGTCGATCGGCGAGATCGCGCCGTGGAGGACGTGATACAGGCCCTTGAACTCGGAGGTGCGCTCGAGCGCGAGGACGTCGAGCGGCTCCTCGACGACACACAGCCGGCTCGCGTCCCGGCCGGGATCGCGGCAGATGGGGCAGAGAGGCTGGTCGCTGATGTTGAAGCAGCGCTCGCAGAAGACGACCTGGTCGCGCACCGCCACCAGCGCGGACGCCAGCGTCCGCGCCTCGCCGTCGGGCGCGCGGAGCAGGTGGTACGTCAGGCGCTGGGCGGTCTTCGGGCCGATCCCGGGAAGCCGGGCGAAGGCCTCGATCAGCCGGGCGACCGGCTCGATGAGCGTCGATGGCACGGCGGCGGGCCGGGCCTAGAAGCCGGGGATCCGGAGACCGCCCGTGACCGCGGCCATCTTCTCCTCCGCCAGGCGGCGGGACGAGCCGAGCGCGTCGTTGATCGCGGCGACGATGAGGTCCTGGAGCATCTCGACATCCGACGGGTCGACCGCCGACGGATCGATCGTCACCGAGACGAGCTCCTGCTTGCCGGTGACGACGGCCGTCACGACGCCGCCGCCGGCCGAGCCGTCGACCGTGGCGTCGCGCAGCTCACCCTCGATGCGCTGCATCTCCTGCTGCATCTGTTGGGCCATCCGTTGCAGGTTGCCCATCCCCATGTGCTGCTCCTCCAGTGGTGCGCTCGTTCGGCAAAGTCTAGTGACGCCGCCGATCCGACCGCGTCAGGACACCTCGCCGACGTCCACGAGATCCTCGGCGAAGATCCGCCGGGCCTCGGAGATCAGGTCGGCGGCGTCGCCGACGGGGACCGGTGGGACGTGCTCAAGGTTCGTCGCGACACACCGCACGCTGACGGGCCGCCCGAGGACGCGACCGATGCCGTCCTCGAGCAGGCCGCGGCGGCGCTCGAGCGCGTCCTTGAGGAACGCCTGGTCCTCGGGGAAGCCGAGGGTCACGACGGGACCGTCGAGGCTGACCGGCCGGCACGCCGCGATCAGCGGCTTGACCGGCGGGTTCTGGCTGAGGATCGCGACGATCTCGGGCCACGCGGAGCGGAGCGTCTCGGTGTCAGCGGCTCCGACCGGCGCCGCCGTCGTGGTCGTCGCGGTCGTCGCGGTCGTCGCGGTCGTCGCGGCGACCTCGCCGGGTGCTTCAGCGGGAGGCGCGGGCCGGGGCGGCTTGGCCGGCGTCGGGGCCGCCGTAACCGCCGCGCCGCGGGCACGCGCGGGCGCGGGCGCGCTCGCCGGGTCCTTCGTCTCCGTCTCCGGCTCGGTCGTCGCCCTCGCCGGCCGAGCCGGTGCAGGCGCCGGTGTCTCGGTGTCAGCCCGAGCCGCGGTCGGAGCCGCCCGACGGGACCGCGGGGTCGACTCCACCAGGGCGAGCTCGAGCTGGAAGCGAAGACCGCCGACGCCTCGGCGTTCGGGATCGATCGCGGCGAGTCGATGGGCCGTGGCGGCAAGGGCGGCCGCGCGCGCCGGGTCGCCTGCGGGCGAGACGGCGGCGGCGAGCTCGGTCCGGACCTGCTCGACGACCTGATCGAGGACGACCGCCACGTCGCGGCCACGCTCGTCGAGCTCGGCGAGGACCGCCAGGCCGGCGGCCGGATCGCCGTCGACGAGGGCGTTCGTGAGGGCTCCGATCGCCTCCGCCTCGGCGAGGCCCAGGAGCTCGCGGACGGTGGCCTCCTCGATGCCGCCCGCCGCCGAGGCCAGAACCTGATCGAGGATCGACTCGGCGTCCCGCATCCCGCCGGCGGCGAGCCGCGCGATCAGGCGAACGGCAGCCGGCTCCGCTTCGACGCCTTCGGACTCGAGGATCCGGCGGAGCTTGCCCTCGATCTCCTCGAGCGTCAGGCGCCGGACGTCGTAGCGCTGGAGCCGCGACAGGATCGCGGGTGGGAACTCCTGCGGATGCGTCGAGGCGAACATGAACGCCACGAACTCCGGTGGCTCCTCGAGCGATTTCAGGAGCGCGTTCCAGGCGTCCTTCGTGATCTGGTGCGCCTCGTCGAGGATGTAGACCTTGCGGCGCAGATCGGTGGGCGCGTAGTGGATCCGCTCGCGGAGGTCGCGGATCGCGTCGATGCCGCGGTTGCTCGCGGCGTCGATCTCGACGAGGTCGAGGGCCCGGCCATCGCGGATCGCGAGGCACGACGGGCAGGCGTCACACGGGTCGCCATCCTGGAGGTTCGTGCAGTTCAGCGCCTTGGCGAGGATGCGGGCCAGGCTCGTCTTGCCCGTCCCGCGCGGTCCGACGAAGAGGACGGCGTGGGAGACCCGGTCGGCGCGCACCGCGTTCCGGAGCGTCTCGACCACGGCCGTCTGGCCGACGATCTCCGAGAACCGCTGCGCCCGCCACCGGCGGTACAGGGCCTGATGCGGCGTCGACGGTGTCGTGACGGCGGTCGGCTGGGGAGCGGTCGGGCTCACAGCGCTCCTGTGGCGCGCGGTCGAGGTCGGTAGTTGCCGTGCACCCATCGTCGTTCCGCGGTGCCTCGCGCCCTCCTCGACGAGCGGCTCGAACCAGGCCGTTCCGCGGCACCCGACGAGGATCGCTTAGTGCTGCTTCCTTCCGGACCTGACACGGTTCGCGGTTCGTCGCTGCGCGGGACCCGATCCTCAACGTCGCTCGAAGCGGCGGCCTGCGTGGACACGGTCCTCGG
>DASSMI010000169.1:0-2497 GCA_035688935.1 Candidatus Limnocylindrales bacterium
CGATCCGTTCACCAGCAAGCACAGTCAGCGGGTGAAGCAGATCGCCGTCGACATCGGGCGCGAGATGCGCGTCTCGGCGCCGGAGCTGGAGGCGCTGGAGTGGGGCGGGCTGCTCCACGACGTCGGCAAGATCGGCGTGCCGGACAACGTGCTCCTGAAGATCGACCGCCTGACCCGTGATGAGCGGATGACGATGAACGCCCATCCGGTGCTCGGCGCGCAGATCATCAGCCCGGTCACCAAGCTCGCGCCGGAGCTGCCGATCATCCGGCACCACCACGAGTGGTACAACGGCTCGGGGTATCCCGACCGCCTCATCGGCGACGAGATCCCGAAGCTCGCCCGGATCCTCCATGTCGCGGATGCGTTCGAGGCGATGACCGCTCAACGGCCGTATCGGATGACGCCGCTCACGCCCGAGCAGGCGCTCAGCGAGCTCCGCAAGTTCGCCGGTATCCAGTTCGACCCGGCGGTCGTCGACGCGTTCGTCCGCACGCCATGGGTCCACGGCGTGTCCGATCCGGGCCGGCGCGAGGAGCCGCGGCAGATCCCGTTGATCGCCCACGCGGCCAACCGGATGACTGCCACCGCTGGCGCAGCCCCGGCCGGCGCGGGCCAGACCACGGTCGACCAGGGCTGACCGTCGGGGCGAACGTCATCCGGGACGCGGGCCGCCAGAGCCACCCCGCGCCACCCGGCCCCGCTCGGACCCTGCATCATTCGCCCGCGATGACCCACCGCTCAGAGCCGATTCCGTGCTGATCGCCGGGATCGTCCTGGGGCTCCTGCTGGGGCTCGCGGCAGGAGGCTCGCTCGCCAACCTGGCGAACGTCCGGCTGCGCTGGGTCGCGGTCCTCCTGTTCGCGGTCATCCTCCGCTTCGCGACCGAGTGGCTCCTGATCCGCGGCGTGGGGATCGTGGAGGCGCTCCGGCTCCCGCTCTTCCTGACCGCGTTCGTCCTGCTCCTGGCATCCCTCTGGGTGAACCGGACGCAGCCAGGCATGCGCCTGGCCTTCGTCGGGATCCTGTCGAACACGATCGCGATCGCCGCGAACGCCGGACACATGCCCATCTGGCTGCCCAGCCTCCGCGCGGCTGGCTTCTCGGTCGCCGACGTCACGTCGCCGTTCCACGCGATCCTGCCGGACCGACTCGACTCGGACTTCATGCGCCACGCCGGCCCGCTCGCCGACATCCTCCCGATCCCGATCCCGATCATCCAGAACGTCGCCTCGATCGGCGACGTGTTCCTCACCGCCGGTCTGGCGTTCTTCCTGTTCGCGACGGTCGTCCGCCGCCACGACGACACCGAGATCGACGACGAGCCCGGCCAGGACGGCCCCCTGGCCGGCCTCGCCGGCGCGACACGCTTGCCGCGCGGCGTCGCGTTCGCGATCGGGCACCAGCGCGTGCGCCCCGGAACCGGGCTCGCGACGGGGCTCGCCGACGCGGCGACCCTCGACCGGCCCCTCGTCCTGGGCGGCACGAGCCCCACGATGACGGGACCCGGCGGCCGGGCGATCGCATTGGCGCCGGTGCCCACGACGTTGGCCGGTGCGGCATCCGGCGAGGCCGTCGCGCCGCCGCGTCGTCGCGTGGAGCTCGGCGAACGCGTCCGGCGCCATCCCTACGTCCAGCTCGCGCTCAACGGCTCGTTCTCGGCGCTGTGGACGGGGCAGCTGATCAGCATGTTCGGCGACCGCGTCCACCAGATCGCGCTGGCGTTCCTCGTCCTGGGCCTGACGAACTCGCTCGTGGCCGTCGCGTTCGTCTTCGTGGCCGCGTCGCTGCCGAACCTGCTCCTCTCCCCGATCGCCGGCGCCTACGTCGATCGCTGGAACCAGCGCGACGTGATGATCGTGAGCGACCTCCTCCGTGCGGCGGCAGTCCTGATCATCCCGCTCGCGGCGATCGTCAACGTGCTGCTCGTCTACCCGCTCGTGTTCCTGGTCACGTCGATCTCGATCTTCTTCCGGCCGGCCCGCGTGGCGATCCTGCCGCGGATCGTCCGGCGCGACGACCTGCTCGTCGCGAACTCGGCGCTCTGGACGGGCGAGACGCTCGCCGACGTGATCGGCTACCCGCTCGCCGGAATCTTCGTGGCCTTCCTCGGACCGGCGATCGCCCTGGCGTTCTGGATCGATGCGGCGACGTACGCCGCGTCGGCCGTCCTCATCGCCTCGATCGCGGTCCCGGCCGTGAATCGGGCCCGGACGGCGTCCGCGGAGCAGGAGTCGGCGACGGAACCGTCGGGAGTCCTCGCCGAGATGCGCGAGGGCCTGCGCTTCCTGCGGAGCGATCCGGTCCTGTTCGCGAACACGATCCAGGCGGCGTTCGCGCAGTTCGCGATCGGTTCGCTGACCGCATTGATGCCGACGTTCCTCAAGGAGGTCCTGGGTCCGCACACGAACGTCGATCCGGAGGCGGGGTATGCCTTCCTCGAGACCGCGATCGGCGCCGGCAACCTGCTGGGCGGGTTCGCGATCGGCCTGATCGG
>DASSMI010000170.1:0-6409 GCA_035688935.1 Candidatus Limnocylindrales bacterium
GCGAGACGCCGATCGAGGAACTCGGTCGACGGCAGCGATGCCACGCGCGTAGGCTTGACCGATGGCCCGCCACGCGCCTCTCGTCCGCGCGGAACCGGGGTTCTCGCTGCCGTTCTTCGATCGACTCGCGCCGCCGCCGCCACCCGCCCTCGTCGCCGCGCGCCTGGAGGCGCTGTCCAAGCCCGGTGACGTCGTCCTCGATCTCGCCGGCCGGGGCGGCTGGGTGGGTCGCGCGGCCGTCGATCGACAGCGACGTGCGGTCAGCCTCGAATCCACGCCGCTGACGCGTCTCCTCGCCGAGCTCGTCCTCCGGCCGCCCGACCTTCGCCACCTCGACGCCGCGTTCCAGGCGATGAGCGCGTCGCCGCGCGGCCAGACGAGCCTCAAGGTGGCCGTCGGCGAGCCGTTCACGACCCGCTGCGCGACGTGCGGCCGCCAGCTGCCGCTCGACGAGGTGATCTGGCCAACGGTCGACGGCCCCGACGGACCGACCGACGCCGAGGCGCTCGCGGCCGCCGGCGAGCACCACCAACAGCCGGCCCGCAAGGCGTACGCGTGCCCTGTCTGCCGAGGTCCGCGCGGTGCGGGTCAGCAGACCGCGCCGTTGGATCCGGCCGATCTCGATCGCGCTCGGGCGGTCCCTCCCGAGCACGCGACGGTCCGGCGCCGGCTCGCCGATCGCTTCCCCGTGGTCGAGGGCGGCTCGGAGCTCGTCGACGCGCTGCTCGACCTCCACACGCCGCGCCAGCTCGTCGGGCTCGACGCGATCCTCGACCGGATCGAATCCGACCTCCGCTCGGCGCCGGTCGAGGCGGCTCTTCGTCTCGCCTTCCTCCACGCGCTGCTCCCGGCCAGCCGCCTGAACGGCTACCCGAACCGGATCGGGACGCTCAGGATCCAGGCCGGTCGGGTCCGCCCGGCCGCCGCCGGCCCGTGGCGCGAGCGCCATCCGTGGCTCGCGTTCGAGGACGGGATCCGGACGATCCGCGGCTTCATCCAGCGACTCGAGAGTGGTCCCGGGGGCGCCGTCCAGGCGCGTCTCGGCGGCGACCTCCGCGCGCTCGAGGAGGGCAGCGCCACCGCCGTCGTCGGGGTCGCCGGCCCATCGACGACCCGCGCGATCGGCGACGAAGCGTCGGTCGGGCGTGGCTGGGACGGCTCGGCGGGCCTCCAGCGACGGATCAAGCTGGTCCTCGGCCAGCCGCCCGTGCGACCGAGCCAGGAGCGGCTGTCGATGACGTACTGGGCCGCGGCGTGGACGATCGGCCGGGAGGCCGCGGCCGCGCTCCCGCTGGCCGCGCTGTCGGGTCCGCCGATCCGAGCCCCGTGGGGCTGGCAGGCGACGGCGCTCGCCCGGTCGCTCGCCTCGATCGAGCCCTCGATCGCCCGCGACGGCGTCGTCGTCCAGCTGGTGGACGGCGGCCCCGAGGCGCTCGTGAGCGCCGCGTTGGGCGGAGTCGGCGCCGGCTTCCGGCTGCGGAACGCGCGGCTCGGCGATCTCGATGACGAGGCGACCGGCAGCGTCGAGCTCGTCCCGCCCGGAGCGGTGCTCCCGCCCGGCCCGCGGACCCGCGCCAACGTGGCCCTCGAGCCCGCGGCGGGTGGGGCCGGCGACCCCGACATCGTCGCCGGGATCGGACTGTTCGGCGCGCCGGAGCGGATCGACCGGAGGCCGTTCTCGGCTGCCGATGCCCGGTCGACGGTCGTCGACGTCGCGGTCGAGCGATTGAAGGCACGCGGCGAACCCGTGTCGGCCGATCGGCTCCTGGGCGACGTCCTCGTCGGGCTCGATCGTGCGGGCCAGCTCCGGCGGCTCGTGGCCGAGCGATCGGGAGCGGCGCCTGGCAGCGACGGCGAGCCAGACCCGCCCCGTGGCCCGAGCCACGACGATGTCGAGGCCGGTCGCCCGCCCGGTCCGGGGCCATTCGGGTCGGGCGCCCCGGGCTCGTCCGGTTCGTCCGGCGGCCCGGGTTGGACCGGCGGCTCGCGCGGCGCCCCGTCGCGGGTCCCGGCCGCCGCGACGTCCGCCCGCGCGGGTCGCATCGAACCACCGGTCGATCAGGTCGACGCGATCGTCGCGATGATCGCGGACGGGATGACGCAGACCGGCAAGCACCGCCTGACCGAGGTCGCCCCGGGCCGCTGGTGGCTGGCCGATCCGCGCGATCGCGAGGCGGCCGCGGCGCCACTGGCCGACCGTGTGGAATGGGCGGTGTTCAGCCTCCTCTCGACGGCAGGCCCGCTGTCGGAATCGGCGTTCCTCCAGCGGATCGCCGGGCTGTTCGGCTCGGACCTCCCGGACGAGGCGCTCGTCCGCGCATGCCTCCAGAGCTATCGGAGCCGGGCGAGCACCGTCGACACGCTCGTCACGACCGATGACCTCCTCGGGCGCGCACAGGACCATGCCGAGCTCATCGCGCTCCTGGCCGACGGCGGCCACCGACTCGGCGTGTCCGTCTGGATCGGGCGTCGGGAGCAGGCGCGCCGGCTGGGCGCCGGCCGGCTGGCCGACCGCCTCGACGAGCGGGAGCTGCGGGTCCCGCTCGTGCACGTGAATCGCGCGGCCGAGGAGGTCGCCGAAGTCGACTGTGCCTGGTACGTGCGCGGCAAGCTGTCGTTCCTCTTCGAGGTCGAGTGGACGGCGATGCTCGGCGAGCCGATCCTGAAGCGGCACGCTCGGATCGCCCAGGACGACACGACGGTCCGCTTCCTCGTCATCGCGCCCGAGCGGACGGAGCTCGTCCGGCACAAGCTCGAGCGGTCACCGGTGCTCCAGGAAGCCTTCGAGCGCGACAACTGGCACATCCTGAAGTGGAACCACCTGCGGACGTTCCTCGGCGGCGAAGCGCCGTCGCTCGACGGCCTCGAGCCGTATCTCGGGCTCGACCCGGTGGTCGAGCGATCCGGCGAGCAGCTCGACCTCTTCGGCGGCGCCTGACGCGTCCGTGATCGAGCGCCCGGGGCGCCGTCCTCCGGCTCTCGCGATACCCTGTGCCGCACCTGACCCTCCGGCCGAGCCGCGCGTCTCGGCCGCCCTGCTTTGGAGACCACGGTGACCGACGCAGCCCGTCCGTCCTCCGCCGTCGATCAGCTGGCTGATCGCTTCTGGGACGACATCCTCGAGCTCAACCCGACGACCGCGACCGTGTACGGCGACGAGCGCTACGCCGATCGCCTCGAGGACCCCAGCCCGGCCGGTCGCGCGAAGGCGCGCTCGCTGATGGAGCGGACGAAGGCCGCCGCCGAAGCGATCGATCCGGACGGCCTCTCGGTCGAGGACCGGATCACGCGCGACATGCTGATCGTGATCGCGGATCGGGCGATCGAGCAGGACGACCAGGGCGTCCATCGGCTGACCGTCGTCGACCAGATCGCCGGGCCGCAGACACTCCTCCCGCAGGTCTGCCAGTTCCAGCCGGCCGACACGCCCGAGCGCGTCGAGAAGTTCCTCGCCCGGCTCGAGGCGTACGGCCCGTTCATGGCCGCGAACGCCGACATCGTGCGCGAGGGGCTCGAGACCGGACTGACCGCGCCGCGCATCGTGGCCGAACGCACTGTCGCGCAGCTCGAGCGGCTGCTCTCGATCCCGATCGATCAGGCGGTCGTGCCGCAGCTGGCGCAGGTCACGAGCGAGGTGGATCGCGACCGGGTCCGCAAGATCACGGAACAGGTGATCTACCCCGCGGACCAGGCGTTCCTCGACGTCCTCAAGGGCGACTACCTGAAGGCGACGCGCGAGGATCCGGGCCTCTGGTCGGCGCCGAACGGCGCCTCGATCTACCGGACCCAGGCGCGCGCCTGGACGACGCTCGACCTCGACCCGCAGGACGTCCACGACATCGGGCTCGAGGAGCTCCGGGCGATCGATGCCGGACGGCGCGAGATCGCCTCGGCTGCCGGCGCCTCCTCCCCGGCCGAGTATCGCCAGCGCCTGAACGACGATCCGGCGAACACGCCCAAGACGAAGGAGGAGCTGCTCGCCCGCGCCCGCGAGGACATCGACCGGGCGATGGCGGTGGCCCCGCGCTACTTCGGCACGCTGCCCAAGGCCGGTTGCGACGTCAAGGCCGTCGAGGAGTTCAAGGAGCGCGACGCGCCATTTGCGTACTACTTCCCGCCGTCGACGGACGGCACGCGCGGCGGCACGTACTACGCGAACGGCTACGACCTGCCCAGCCGCAAGTACACGAAGCTCGCGACGACCACGTACCACGAGGCGGTCCCGGGTCATCACTTCCAGATCGCGCTCGAGCAGGAGAACGAGAACCTCTCGACGTTCCGGCGGCTCGGGGCCCGGATCGTCGGCGGCGCGTACGTGGAGGGCTGGGGGCTGTACAGCGAGAAGCTCGCCGACGAGATGGGCCTCTTCCGCGACGATGCCGAGCGGTTCGGGATGCTCGACGCGGTGGCCTGGCGGGCCGCTCGCCTCGTGGTCGACACGGGGATGCACGCGCTGCGCTGGACGCGCCAGCAGTCGATCGACTTCCTGCTCGAGACGGGCCTGTCCGAGACCGACGCGGTCATCGAGACGGATCGCTACATCGCCTGGCCGGGCCAGGCCCTGACGTACATGATCGGCTGCCGCGAGATCGAGCGGCTGCGGCGCGAGATCTCCGCCCGTGATGGCTCGCGGTTCGACCTGCGCGAGTTCCACGACCAGGTCCTCGCCCACGGCTCCCTGCCGCTGGCGACGCTCTCGCGCGAGCTCCCGAACTGGGTCGCGGCGCCGGCCTGACCGCTACGAATCGAAGCCGATCCCCATCGCATCGAGCGTCCGGAGAATCACGCCCCGACGGCCCTCGTTCCGGTCGGCTCGGTCGAGCTCGTGGCGGACGATGTTCACGGCGATCGAGCGGAGCGGCTCCGGCGGGAACGGGAACGGGCTCGATCGGACGAAGCGGAGCCGGAGGAGATCCGAGTCCGGGCGCAGGATGAAGTCCCGGACCACGCCGCCCGCCCAGCGGCTCGCGCCGACGCCGAGACCTGTGTAGCCGAGCGCGTAGGTCATGCGACCGCCCAGCGCCTGCCCGAACGTGACGGTGAACCGCGATGTCGTGTCGATCGCGCCGCCCCAGCGGTACGGGAAGCCGAGGCCCTCGAGTTGTGGGAACGCGCGGCGGAAGTGGGCCTCGAGCTTCTCGAACGTCTGCGGCCGTCGGTCGAACTCCGGTCCGACGCCGTTGTTCCGGTGGTAGATGGCGTCGTAGCCGCCCCACAGGATCCGATCGTCGGCGGTCAGCCGGAAGTAGTGGAACTGGTTGTTCGCGTCGCCCATGCCCTGCCGCCCGTACCAGCCGATCGCTTCGTGCTGCTCCGGCGTGAGCGGGTCGGAGACGAGCGCGTAGTCGTAGACGGGCACGAACCGGGTCTCGAGGCGGCGGACCCAGCCCGAGTAGGCCGAGGTGGCGACGACGACGTGGTCGGCCTCGATGGTCGCGCCGGTGCCCGTCGTGACGGTGACGCCGCCCGCCCGCCGGGTCACGCCCGTCACGCGCGTGTGCTCGTGGACCCTCACGCCCCGCTCGTCGCAGACGCGCGCGAGGCCGCGGACGAGCTTGGCCGGATCGACGAGGACCGCGCGGTCCGGGGTGCTCTGGAGACCGGCATGCCAGATGGGGGAGTGGACCTCGGCCTGGACCTCGTCGCGGTCGAGGAACCGGAGGTGCTCGCCCCACTCGGCCGCCTCGTCGACCCACGCCCTGAACTCCTCGACCTGGTGCGGCTGGTCGGCCACGGCGAGGTCCCCGGTCTCCTCGAGGTCGCAGTCGATCCCGTGCGCGCGCGTGAACCCGATGAGGTCGCGAAGATTCGCGAGCCCTTGGGCCTCGAGCGTCGCGAGCTCGTCGGGAAAGTGGAGGATCCCGTTCGCGAGCCCGTGGGTGAGCGACGCCTGGCAGAAGCCACCGTTGCGGCCGCTCGCCCCGAAGCCAACCGTTTCTGCCTCGAGCACGACGACGTTCAGGCCCGGATCTGTGTCGGTGAGCGCGATCGCCGTCCACAAGCCGGTGAACCCCGCTCCGACGACGACGTCCGCCCGCGGCGCCGCCCCGGCGGGGAGTGCCGGATGGTCGCGCCCGGCCGGCGACGCGGCAAGCCAGTAGCTCGTGGCGTCGGCCGGATCATCGGGCGTGAACACGCCGCGATGCTACGGGTGACCGGCGGTGAAGTGCCGGCTGGTATCACGACGCGATGGCGCCCACGGACGATCGCGAGCTCGCTGCCGAGGTCGGGCGCCTCGTCCGTGGAGCACGGCTGACGATCGGCTGGACACAACGGGAGTTGGGCGATCGCGCGAAGGTGGCGCAATCGATGATCTCGCGCATCGAGCGCGGAGTCCCGGCCGGTGCCGACCTGGATGATCTCCAACGGATTGCCAAGGCTTGTGGCGGTCGGTTCCGGATCACGCTCT
>DASSMI010000171.1:0-7254 GCA_035688935.1 Candidatus Limnocylindrales bacterium
CCGGCCGCTTCTGGTCGCCGCGCCAGTACGCACCGGACACGGCGAGCAGCTTGAACGGCCCGATCTTGCCGGTGCTCTCCACATGCGGACCGCGGCACAGGTCGACGAACGGCCCGTGCTCGTAGACCGTCGTCGGGGGCATCGGGGACCTGTCGGCCTTCGCCTTGGCCGCGAGGTCGTCGAGGATCTCGACCTTGAACGGCTGACCACGCTCCTCGAAGAAGGCTCGGCCCTCCTCGGGCGGCATCTCCTTGCGGACGAACGCGTGGTCCGCTGCGACGCTCTCCGCCATCCGGGCTTCGATCCGCTCCAGGTCAGCCGGCTTGAGCGGCCGGTCGAGCTCGAAGTCGTAGTAGAAGCCGTCCTGGATCGCCGGCCCGATCCCGAGCTTCGTCCCAGGGAAGAGGTCGAGCACCGCCTCGGCCATCACGTGCGCCGTCGAATGACGCATCGGGTCGAGCGGATCGCCGGCCCTCGCGTCGAGGAGCTCGTCCGCCGAGCCCTTGTCGGGCGCCTCGAAGGCCTCGACCGGCGCGTCGCCCGATTCGACCGCCTCGATCGCCTGCTGGTCCTGCACGTCCGCCATGTCTGCCTCCCGAGAAACACGAAACCTCTCGTCCGCTGCAGGACGAGAGGCTGGTTCCTCCCGCGGTTCCACCCGCGTTCGCGGCTCGTCCGGCGTCGCCGCCGGGTGCGCCCGCGCTCTCAGGCCGCGCTAACGGGCGGATCCCGGACCGGTTCGCCGGTCGCTCACGGGTGGTGTCGTCGACGTCGCGCGCCGCCGGGCTTCCAGCCGTGGCCCGGCTCTCTCGGGGCGGCGGCGCCGGGACGTGTCCCGATCGTCGCGTTCAGGATGTGGTGGGCGACACTGGACTCGAACCAGTGACCTCTTGCATGTCAAGCAAGTGCTCTAACCAGCTGAGCTAGCCGCCCGGGCGGTCCCGGCATCCCGGACCCTGGCTGGGGGCCGTTCCGACGGGGCCTGACCAACGGGTCCGGATCGAACCGTGCCGCCGTCTCCGTTGAGTGCGAGGTGTTCCATGCCCCGCCGGCGCCGGCGCCACATCCCGATCCGGGCTCGATGGCTCGGCCGATTGTAGCGGAGGGCCGAACGGAGCGACAACGGACGGGTCCTGGCGGGGCGCGCTCTCACGGCCGAGCCGGCCCTGCCGCCTTCGGCAACAGGACGATCAGGTTGAACCAGGCGAGGGCCAGGACGACGATGATCCGGGTGAGGAACGGCCAGGCGGTCTCCCACACCCAGAGGCCCCCGACGACCGGCAGGAACAGGAGCCAGACGACCGCCTGGATCGCCGGCGGCCAGCTGCGCAGCGTGTCCCACGCCTGATCGAGGCTGCCGTGGCTGACGACCAGGGCCCCGATGAAGCCGACCCAGAGAACGGCGAACACCGCGAACAGCACACCGTGGTCGGCGAGCCAGCCGATGCCGTTGCCGAGCCCGTTCGCGAGCGGGTCGATCACACGCTCCATCGGACCCTTCCCTTCTCCCTGCCCGACTCGACGAGCCGGCTCGAGCCTCACTCCGTGTCGTGCTGCGGACATCGCGGCACCTCCTTCGAACGTCGCGCCACGATCGTCCGACGTGCGGGGCGGGGTCGTCAGAGTCGGACCGCCCGAACGGCGCGGGCCGTTCGGACCGGGCGCCTGGCGGGTCGGTCAGTAGGTGTAGCCGCCGGCGGCGCTCGGAGCGGCCGAAGGAGCCGCGGGCGCGACGCCGCTTCCGACCGGCGCGGCCGACGGCGCCGGGGTCGCACCGGGCGTGCACGCCGCCAGGGCGATCACGACGATCGCCACCAGCACGAGGCGTGCCAGTCGATCGAGGCATTCGGGCGTCATGCCACGCGGTACGCCGGGCACGCGGTGGCGGTTCTCGTGCGTCGAGGCGGTCCCCGCTCGAGCGCCGACGCGCGATGATCCGTGGGTGACGGGCGCTGACGGATACGAGCTTCTCGACGCCGGCGACGGGCGGCGCCTCGAGCGGTTCGGCAACCGGGTCGTCGATCGGCCGGCGCCCGCGGCGACCGATCGCCGGCGCGCGGGTCCAACCGCGTGGGCTCATTCCGACCTGCGATTCGACCGCGACGCCGGCTGGACCGGTTCGGTCTCGTCCTGGCCGATCGAGCTCGACGGATTGACGCTCGAGCTCCGACCGACCGAAGCCGGAGGGTTGGGCCTGTTCCCCGAGCATCGGCTCTTCTGGCCGTTCCTCGCCGAGGCGATCGGTGCCGCGGATGAACGACGGGTGCTCCACCTGTTCGCCTCGACGGGCGCGACGACCCTCGCGCTCGCGCGTGCCGGTGCGCAGGTCACGCACGTGGACGCGTCACGCCCGAGCGTCGGCTGGGCGCGCCACAACGCCGAGCTCTCGGGACTCGCCGGAGCGCCGGTCCGCTGGATCGTCGACGACGCCGTCGCGTTCACCCGGCGCGAGGCACGCCGACGTCGCCGCTACGACGGCATCGTCCTGGATCCGCCCTCATACGGCCACGGGCCCGCCGGCCGCCGCTGGGAGCTCGCCGATGCGCTCCCGGACCTCCTCGACGCGGTGATGGAGGTGGCGGCCGAGGAAGCGTTCGTCCTGCTGACGGCCCACACGACGGGCCTCTCCGCCGACGACCTCGGCGAGGCGCTCGACGACGCGGCGCACGGCCGCGGGCGGATCACGGTCGAGGACGTCGCCCTCGACGCGACGAGCGGCGCCCGGCTCCCGGCCGGCGTCGCAGCGCGCATGATCCTGCGATGACGGACCGCGCGCCGGAGATCACCAGCCTGACGAACCCGCGGGTCAAGGCGGCCGTCCGCCTGCGCGACCGGCGCGAGCGCGAGGCGACCGGGCTCACGATCATCGACGGGGCGCGCGAGATCCTCCGGGCGCTCGACGCCGGCGTGCCGGTCGAGACCGCGTTCGTCGCGCGCGATCTCGTCCGGTCCCCGGACGCGGCCGCGGTCGTCGATCGGATCGGCCGGCGCGACACGACGATCGACGTGAGCCCGGCGGTCCTCGCCAAGGTCGCCTTCGGCGACCGCTCCGACGGGATCGTCGCGGTCGTCCGTACGCCGGGGCCTCGGCTGGAAGACATTGAGCTGCCGAACGATCCGCTCGTCGTCGTGATCGAGGGCGTCGAGAAACCCGGCAACCTGGGCGCGATCCTCCGGTCCGCCGACGGCGCCGGCGTCCACGCCGTGATCGCGGCCGATCCGCTGACGGACGCGTTCAACCCGAATGCCATCCGCGCATCGCTCGGAACGATCTTCGCGTTGCCGGTCGTCTCGGCGTCGTCGGGGGACACGGTCGCGTGGCTCGCCGGACGCGGGATCCGGCCGGTCGCCGCGATCGTGGAGGCGTCGGCCCCCTACACCGAGGCGGACCTGCGCGGCCCGCTCGCGATCGTCCTCGGGAGCGAGGCCGGCGGCCTGTCCCCAGCGTGGCGCACGGCCGGCATCACCGCGGTCTCGATCCCGATGGCAGGCATCGCCGACAGCCTGAACGTGTCCGTCGCCGCGGCCGTCCTCCTGTTCGAGGCGGTCCGTCAACGGCGCGTCACGTAGCCGCCGCTGCGAACGGCGACACTAGCGCCATGGAAACGTTCGACTTCGTGATCATCGGCGCCGGCCCGGCCGGCGAGGCCGCGGCCTTCGAGGCGCGAGCGCGCGGCGCGACCGTCGCGATCGTGGACCGCGGCTGGTTCGGCGGCAGCTGCCCACACATCGGCTGCCTCCCGTCGAAGTCGCTCCTCCATGCGGCGGCCGAGCACCACGCCAACGCCGCCGCGTATTCGTGGGAACGCGCGTCGAAGGCCCGCGACTACATGGTCAACCGGCCCGCGGACGCCCCCGAGCCCGATGACTCGTCGCACGTGAAGCGGCTCGACGAGGCCGGCGCCCTCACCTACCGCGGCACCGCTCGGATCATCGCCCGCGGCCGGGTCGAGATCCGGCACGACGATCGAGCCCACGAGATCGCGGCCCGGAACGTCGTCGTGGCGGTGGGCTCGACGTCCAAGGTCCCGCCGATCCCCGGCCTCGACCGGGTGAACGTGTGGACGAACCGCGAGGCGACGCTCGCGCGGGAGCTCCCGAAGAGCCTCGTCGTCCTCGGTGGCGGGCCGACCGGCTGCGAGCTGTCCCAGGTGTACGTCCGGTTCGGCGTCCCGGTCACGATCGTCCAGTCGGGCGACCGGCTGATGCCGACGGAGCATCCCCGGAACTCCGAGGCGGTGAGGCAGCTCCTCGAGCGTGACGGAGTGACGATCCGCCTCGAGGTCCGCGCCATCGGGGCGCGACCCGGCGAAGGCAAGGACGGTGCCGACGTCATCGATCTCGACGACGGCTCGACGGCCGAGGGCCACGCCGTCCTCCTCGCGGTGGGGAGGACGTTCCCGCTCGACGATCTCGGCCTCGAGCACTACGGGCTCGACACGAGCGGGCGGACCGTCTTCCCGCGCGACGGCCGGCTCCGGATCGCCGACGGGCTGTGGGTGATCGGCGATCCGGCCGGCCCCGAGCTCCACACGCATCAGGCCCACTACCAGGGCGAGCGGGCGATCCGGATGGCCCTCGGCGACCACGTGACGCCGGACTACCGCGCGCTGCCCCGCGCGACGTACACCGATCCCGAGGCCGCGTCGGTCGGGCTGACGCTCGATCAGGCGAGGGCCGACGGCGTCGATGCCGTCGAGTTCGTGGCGGACTTCAAGACGTCGTCACGCGGGTACGCGCTCGAGGAGACGATCGGCCACGTCACGTTGACGTTCGATCGGGCGACGACGGAGCTGATCGGGGCCGCGATCGCGGCACCCGACGCGTCGGCGGCGATCCATGAGTGCGTCGTTGCGATCCAGGCGCACGTCCCGGTGACGGTGCTCGCCGAGACGATCCATGCCTTCCCGTCGACGTCGCGGATCCTCAACGGACTGTTCGCCGACGCGGCGAAGGCGCTCAGGCCGAGCTGATCGGCGTTCGGCGCGCCGCGAGGACGGTCGTCCAGAGGCGCCACGCGACCGAGCCGAGGACCGCCCCCGCCGCGTTCACGATGACGTCGTCGACGTCGGCGGATCGCCACGGCATCCCGACGAACAGGTCCCAGCCCAGCTGGGCGAGCTCGATGAGCGTCGACGCGATGATCCCGAGCAGCAGGATCCGGATCGTGGACTGCCAGCGACGGTCGACGCTCGGCGCGAGGAGGCCGAGCGGCATGAACGCGACGAGGTTCCCGATCAGGACGCGCCCCTCCGCTGAGCCGAAGCCCCGGTCGAACGACATCCGGATCGTCGCGAACGGCGTGATCGACGCCCAGGGCATCGGCCATTCCCAGCGGCCGGGCACGACGGTCGGTACCGGCCCGCCCGCCCGCCACGGCAGCGGGAACAGCGTCAACGCGACGATCGCCGCGATCCACGCTCCGAGGAGGAGCTGGGCCGCGATCGTCGGGATCGGGAGCCCGCGGCGCCGGCCGCGCCAGATGATGCCCGGCACGACGGCTGCGAAGACGAGGAAGGGCAGGACGCCGCTGATCGTGGTGGTCATGGCGCTTGGGACGCCTGGCTACCGCTCGAATGCGACGTCCCCGTCGATCATGACGAGACGCGGCCGAGCCGCCGCCAATGCCCCGCCGGGCTCGATCGGGTTCGTGACGGCGTCGGCCGGGATCACGACGAGGTCGGCCCGCTGTCCGACCGTGAGCCGGCCGCGCTCGGCGTCCTCGGCCGCCGTGATCGCGGGCGCGACGCACTGGGCCCGGAAGGCCTGCTCCAGGGTCAGCCGCTCGCCGCGCCCGAACGGCGGGATCCCCTCCGGCCATGTCCCGTCGATCCGGGTCACGGCCATCGACAGCCCGGGCCATGGATCGATCGGCTCGACCGGCGCGTCGGTCCCGAAGGCCACGACGGCGCCGCTCTCCACGAGTGAGCGCATCGGGTAGCCGCGGGTCTCGGCGCGGTCGCCCCACAGCCGCAGCGCGATCGGCGCGTCGGCGCGGAGGTGGATCGGCTGGATCGAGGCGGCGATCCCCGCGGCCGCGAATCGCGGCCGATCGTCCGGATGGAGGAGCTGGACATGCTCGAGCCGGGGCATCAGCGCCGTCCGGCCCGCCGTCGGCTCGAGGGCATCGAGTGTCGCCCGGCAACTCCGGTCGCCGATCGCATGGACCATCGTCGTGACGCCGGCGTCGGCGGCGCGGCGAGCCAGGTCGGCGACCTCGTCGGGGTCGGTCAGCCAGATCCCCCGTTCCGTGCCCGGGGGAAGCGGCCTCCCCTCCTCCGGCTCGATCGGATCGAGGAGCGCGGCCGTCCGTGAGGCGAGCGTGCCGTCCGCGAACAGCTTCAGCCAGCCGAACCGGGCGCGGCCGCCCGGCGGTCCCAGGGGATCGCCGCTGCGGAGCCCCGCCTCGACCGCCGCCGCCAGCTGCTCGGAGCGGATCGCCGCGTGGACGCGGAGGGGCAGGTCGCCGCGCTCGTCGAGGGACCGGTAGGCGGCGATCCCGGCCCCGAGCCCGTCCTGGAGCGACAGCGCGCCCGGGTCGTGGACCGCGACGACGCCGAGGCGGACGAGGTCGCGTGCGAGCCGCACGATCGAGGTCTCCAGCGCCTCCGCGCCGGCTGCCGGCACGCGATCCATGACGATCCGAGCGGCGCTCTCGTGGAGGATCCCGGTCGGGACGCCGTCCGCGTCGCGCCGGATGATCCCACCGGCCGGATCCCGGCGATCGGCATCGATCCCCGCGATCGCCATCGCTCGGTCGCTGACCCACAGGGCGTGGTGATCGTGGGCCCAGAGCGCCACGGCGCGACCGGGCGCGACCCGCTCGAGGTCATCGGCCGTCGGCCAGACGCCCCACCGGTCGTTGTGCCAGCCGTGGCCCTCGAGCCAGGCGTCCTCCGGCAGCGCCTCGTGGGCCGCCCGGATCGCGGCAAGCCCGTCCTGGATCGTCGCCGTCGCGGACAGATCCACGCGATCGAGCGACAGGCCGCCCTCGGCCAGGTGGAGATGCGCGTCGGTCAGCCCGGGGATCGCGACCTCGTCGGGATCGAGCTCGATCCGGAGCGTGTGGGGATCCGCTCGCGTCTCCAGGTCGACCGCGGAGCCGGCGAACGCGACCCGACCGTCCGTGATCCCGACCGCCTCGACCCAGCCGAAGCCGCGCTCACCCGCGAGGGTCGCGATCCGGCCGCCGCTGACGAGGACGTCGAGCGGCATCAGCGGCCCGTCCAGTAGCGGTCGGGATCGTGGATCGGC
>DASSMI010000172.1:0-2908 GCA_035688935.1 Candidatus Limnocylindrales bacterium
CCATGCCCGACGAGGTTCTCGCGCATCGCCGCGAGCAGCTCCGGGAGCCGCTCGGCGCGGCCGGCCAGCGAGGCCAGCCGATCGGCCAGCGGGGCGAACTCGCGGGCGACGAGCGAGAACAGGCCGTCGCCGATGAGGTACACCCACGGCATCGGGCTCCAGGCGTCCTCGCGGAGCTCGGTCTCCCCGAAGCGGGCGTCGTCGAGGAGCCCGATGAGGAGGTCGCGGTCGACCCCCTCGTCGCGGGTCAGCGCGTCGTCGGCGAACCCGCGGAACGTCGCGAGCCATCGGTCGAGGAACGCGAGCCGCTCCGGTCGGGTCGCGGCCGCGCGATCCGGCCAGCGATCGTCGTAGTCGTGGCGCCCGACGCCCGTGGCATGGACCGGCTCGAGGGCGAACCACTCGTCGAGGAACGCGTCGACACGCGCGGCGAGATCGGACATCGGGTCCTCCGGGCGGGCATGGCCGGCTCGCCGGGTGGGTCCCGCGGCGGGCGCATCGAGTGGTCGCGAGTCTACCGGGAGCGGCTACGATCCCGACGATGTCGTCCGTTCCGCCGACACCCCGCACCGTCGAGCCCGTGACCCTCCGGGGCCGGATCGTTCGGTTGGAGCCGCTGGCGCTCGATCATGTCGACGGCCTCGCCGACGTGGGGCTCGAGCCGGCGATCTGGCGCTGGACCATCGCCCGTCCCGCCACGATCGACGACATCCGGCGCTGGGTGGAGACCGCGCTCACGAACCGGGCCGCCGGAACCGAGATGCCCTTCGTCACGATCGAGGCGGCGACCGGCCGGCCGATCGGGAGCACCCGCTACATGAACATCGTCCTGGAGCACCATCGGCTCGAGATCGGCTGGACGTGGGTCGCACCGCCCTGGCAGCGCAGCGGCGCGAACCGGGAGGCGAAGCTCCTCCAGCTTCGGCACGCGTTCGACGTCCTTGGCTGCCGGCGCGTCGAGTTCAAGACGGATTCGCGCAACGAGGCGTCCCGGAACGCGCTCCTCGGGATCGGCGCCCAGTTCGAGGGGATCTTCCGGAACCACATGGTCATGCCGGAGGGGCCGATGCGCCACTCCGCGTGGTACAGCGTCATCGACGACGAATGGCCGGCCGTCCGCGAGCGGCTCGAGGCGTCGCTCGCCCGCTGAGCGCGCAGGCGTCTGCCCATCTGCGATCATCGGCTCGCCGGCATGGCCGGCACGCCGCCCGTCACCAGCCGCGATCGGAGGGTCCCGTGGTCGATCTCCTCGTCAAGATCCTGATCAACGCCGCCGCCCTGTTCGTCGCCGTCAAGGTCCTGCCGAGCAACCTGCTGTCGTTCAACTGGGGGAACGACTGGTGGAAGCTCCTCGTGGTGGCCCTGGTGTTCGCGCTCGTGAACAGCTACATCAAGCCGATCGTGAAGGCGCTCTCGATGCCGATCGGGCTCCTGACGCTCGGGCTCGTCGCCTTCGTGATCAACGCCGCGATGCTCCTGCTCACCGCGTTCCTGTCGGGCCAGCTCAAGCTCGGGTTCAAGCTCGGAACGTTCCCGCCCGACATCAACTCCGACGCGATCATCGGCGCCATCCTCGGCGCGATCATCATCAGCGTCGTGTCGACCCTCGCGAGCGTCGCGCTCTCGCCGCGCAAGCTCATCTGACCGCGGTCCCGTGACGGCCGCAGCGCCGGCCGACCGGCTCCCGGCGATCGCCGCGGCGCTCCGCGAGGCCGCCGGTCGGTTCGGGACGCCCGTCTACATCACCGACGACGTCGCCCTCGGCGCCGCCCTCGACGAGCTCCGGGCCGCGTTCCCGGACCCGTGGATCCGCCAGTACTCGGTCAAGGCGAACGACGTGCCGGGGGTCATCGCCCACGTCACCGGCCCCGGTCGCGGTCTCGGGGCGAACGTCGTGTCCCGCGGCGAGTGGGCGGCGGCCCGGGCCGCCGGCGTCCCGAACGGCCGGATCACGCTGGAGGGCGTCGGCAAGAGCGACGCCGACCTCGGCGCGGCGGTTCGCGCGGCAGTGGGCGGGGACCCGCTCCTGTGGACCGCGATCGAGTCGCCCGAGGAGGCCGACGCGCTCCTCGCGCGAGCGCGCCGAGCCGGTCTGGGGCGCGGCGACCGGCCCGGCCTCGACGTGCTCCTGCGCCTCAACCCGGACGTGACGCCCGAGACCCAGCCCGGGCTCGCGGTCGGCGCCGGCGGGTCGAAGTTCGGGATGACGGAGACCGAGCTGTCGGCGACGGTCGAGCGGCTCGCGTCCGCCGGGGGCGCGATCCGGCCGCGCGGCGTCCACCTCCATGTCGGCTCGCAGCTGGGTGCGGTGGACGCGTGGCGCGATGCCGTCCGGCGGGGCCTTGCCCTCCTGGGTCTCCTCCGCGGCGGGCTGCCGGCGGTCGACACGCTCGACGTCGGCGGCGGGTTCGCCGTCGTCGAGCCGTCCGACGCCGCGCCGCGACCCGAGCGCTTCGCGCGCGAGATCCCCGATCTTCTCGACGCGATCCCGCCCGATCGCCGGCCGACCCGATTCGCGATCGAGCCCGGCCGGTTCGTCGTCGCCCGAGCGGGCTGGCTCGTGGGCCGGGTCCTCCACGTCCGTGATCGCGGCGGCCGGCAGGTCGTGCTCGACACGGGGATGACCGAGCTCATCCGGCCGGCCCTGTACGGGGCCGCCCACCCGATGGTCGCGCTCACCTCGGAGGGCCGAGCCGTCGAGCGCTGGTCGCCGCCCGGCGACCCGGCCGCCGTCCACGGTCCGATCTGCGAGTCCACCGACGAGCTAGGCGAGCATGCGTTGCCGCCGCTCCGGCGCGGCGACCTGGTCGCGATCGGCGACGCGGGGGCGTACGCCGCGTCGCAGTCGTCGACGTACAACGGCCGGCCGCGCCCGCCCCAGGTGATCCTCCTGTCGGACGGCCGGCTC
>DASSMI010000173.1:0-4652 GCA_035688935.1 Candidatus Limnocylindrales bacterium
GAGCGCGACCCCGGACACGCGGGTCAGCCAGCGCAGGACCGTCGGGGTGACCCGGGCGCGGAAGGCGGCCGTGACCGAGGTCAGGACGATCCACCAGGCCATCGACCCGAGGAACACGCCCCCCGTCAGGAGGACGGCCTCGGCGATCGAGCCACCGGCCAGCCCGAACCCCGCGAAGATCGCCGCGAACGACAGGATCGTCGTCGGGTTCGTCATCGTCAGCCCGTAGATCGATGCGGCCGCCCCGGCCAGGCCGGGTCGCTCGCGGACGGCGGCCTCGCGCTGGGGCGGGGCGGCGAGGATCGTCCGCGCGCCGAGCCAGAGGAGGAACAGCCCGCCGACCAGGGCGAGCGCGGATCGCGCCCCGACGAGGACCGCCGTGACCGCCGTCAGACCGAAGGCCGCGATCGCACCGTAGGTCGCGTCCGCGGCGGCGACGCCCAACCCGGATGCCAGTCCATAGACCCGGCCGTGGTCGAGCGTGCGGCGGATCGCGAGGAGGCTGATCGGGCCGACCCCGATCGCGACGGTGAATCCGATCAGCGCGCCGCGGGGGAAGAAGGACAGATCCATGATGCTGCTCCGTGGCTGGCGGCCATCGGCTCGGTCGTGGGCTCCGGATATGGAAACGCCCCCGGCCGAACCGAGGGCGGTGGATGGGCGAGGCGCCGGATGGCGCGCGTCGTCAGACCAGGCCGACCCTCGACGGGACGTTCTGGTTGCGGTTCGCGCGGACGGTGGTGATCGCGTGCACGGGCGGACTGTCGGGGATCGGGCGGCCCGCTGTCAATCCGGCACGCGTATCCTCGGGTGCGGAGGTGGCGATGGAGTTCCGATCGAGCCCGCCCGGCGCCGAGCCGGGTGTCCCCACGGGCGACCCGGCGGACTACGGCGTGTACACGCTCGGCGAGGCGAACCCGGCTGCCGTCGACGACGCCGGGCTGGACGATCCCAAGGTCCTCCAGATCCTCTCGACGGAGCACTGGAGCCTGCTCGCGTCGCGCTCGCTCACGTGGAGCGAGTCGTTCAGCCGGACCGGCCTATTTCTGTCGTTCCTGTCCGCGTCGACCGTCGCCCTCGGCCTGGTCGGCGGGGCGACGCAGTTCAGCAGCCAGTTCGTCCTGTTCGCGCTCGTGATCCTGCCGGTCACGCTGTTCGTGGGGATCGCGACGTTCGTCCGCATCGACGAGGCGAACATCGAGGACGTCATGTGGGTCGTGGGGATGAACCGGATCCGGAACGCGTACGTGCGCGTCCGCCCGAGCGTCGAGCCGTTCCTGATCTCGGGCTGGAGCGACGATCTCACCGGCGTCGGACGGACGTTCCTGATGACGTCGACGCCGACGCGGGCGAACACGATCGTCCACCAGTTCGTGACGACGCCGGGCATGGTCGCGGTGATCGACGGCGCCCTCGCGGGCGCGATCGCCGGGATCGCCATCAACTCGATGGCCGGGATGACGCCGGCGATCCCGGCCGCGATCGCGATCGGCGCCGTCACGACGGGCCTGCTCTTCCTGAGCTCGGTCCGGCGTGGACGGCGCGTGATGGGCCACTGGCGGCCACGCTTCCCGCTGCCGGCCGACGCCGAGACCGGGCCGCGGATCTGACCGCCGCTAGGCGTTCGTGGCCGGCGTCGCTGGAGCGGGGAAGAGGCGCGGAAGCGCGGTGGTCGCGAGACCGCCGGCGATCCCGAGCGCCACGAGCCAGGCACGGACGTCGCCGCCGAGCGCGAAGCCGACGACCTGGTCGACGCTGACCTCACCCGGGCCGAGGAGCAGCACGGCGATGACGCCGGCGATGAGCGCCAGCGGGAACTCGTAGCCGTTGTCGCGGTTGAAGAACCCGCGCGACCAGTGCGCGGCGAAGATGATCACCAGGCTCTGACCGATCAGGAGCGTCGCCGCGAGGGGCGTGAGCAGCCCCAGCGCGAGGGCGAGGCCTCCGCCGAGCTCGGCGATGACCGAGACGACCGCGAACAGCCGCGCCGGCCGGAAGCCCATCCGGACCATCACGGCCTCCCAGCCGGCGAGCCCCGAGCCGCCCCACCAGCCGAACGCCTTCTGCGCGCCGTGGACGGCGAAGATCACGCCGACGCCGAGGCGCAGGACCAGGGCGGCGGCATCGAACGTGGACATAGGTGCGAAGACCTCCTCGAGTCGCGCGTCCGTCGGCCTGATGCGCTGGCCGCCTTGATCGTTGAGCGCGCAACTACCTACGTACCGTACACCCGGGTCGTTGCGCCGTCAACGACCGGTCCGCGGGCGCAAGGTCCGCGGGTGCAAGAGGACCGATACGTCACCGTCGACGCCGGCGGTCCGTCGGTCGGCCGGCGTCGCGCACCCTCGGCGGATGACGACCGAGTCCCGGCCGGACCTGCGCGCCCTCGTCGAGCGCCTCGGCGAGCTCGCGGAGGCATGGCTGGCGTCGCCACCGACGTCCTCGGCCGCTCGTGAACGGGCGACCCAGCTCCGCGATCACGTGACCGGGCACCTGCGGGTGCGAGCCGCGACGCTCGACGCGCCGCTCCTGGTCCTGCTCCTCGGGCCGACCGGCGCCGGCAAGAGCAGCCTGTTCAACGCGCTCGCGGGTCGATCCGCGAGCCGCACCGGGGTCCTCCGCCCCACGACGCGGACGGCGGTCGTGCTCGCCGCCCCGGCAGATGTGGCCGCCCTCCGGGCCGGCGCCCTCGCCGGCATCTCGGACGACCGGCTCGAGACGGCCGCCGATCCCGGCCTCCCGTCGGGCCTCGCGCTCGTCGACGCGCCGGACGTCGACTCCGTGGAGCATGCGAACCGCGAGCTGGCGGACCGACTCGCGGAGGCCGCCGATCTCTGCCTCTTCGTGACGACCGCGACGCGCTACGCGGATCGCGTGCCGTGGGCGGTTCTCGAGCGCGCCCGCGATCGCGGCCTGCCGCTCGTCGTCGTCGTCAACCGCCTTCCCGGCGACCCCGAGGACCGCGGCATCGTCCTCGACGACGTGCGCCGTCTGTTCGAGGACGCCGGGTTCGGGGCGGAGCTCGTGATCGTCGGCGTCGGGGAGGGCGCGGTCGACGCGACGACGAACGGCCTCGACGCCGCGGCGGTGGCGCCGATCCGGCGACGGATCGACGCGCTCCGAGCCGACGCCGGCGCCCGCCGCCGGCTCGCGGCCGAGGCCCTCGCGGGATCGCTGGCCGGCATCGGTCCGCTCGTCGCGCGGGTCGGCGACGACGTCGCCCACGAGTCGATCGAAGTCGGGGCACTGCGGCGGATCGCCACGACGACGTACGAGCGCGATCTCGGCGAGCTTCGCGACGACGTCCGGCACGGCCGGTTCCTGCGCGACGAGGCGCTCCGCCACTGGCAGCGCTACGTGGGCGCGGACGACATCACGCGGCTGTTCTCCCGCGGGATCGGCGCGGTCCGAGGCGCGATCACGGCGATCTTCCGCCCGACGGCCGCGCCCGTGGCCGAGGTGCGCGAGGCGACGACCGACGATCTCACGGCGGCCGCCCATCGACACGCCGCCGAAGCGGCCCGCCGAACCGCGACGGCATGGGCCGACGAGCCGCGCGTCTCGGCCGCGGTCGGCGACCGCCCGGATCTCTGGGATGTCTCGGCGGCGTTCGACGCCCGGATGCACGACCGGATCGCGGACTGGGTCGGGTCCATCCAGGCCGACATCGCCGCGAACGGCGAGAACAAGCGTCTGCTCGCCCGGGGAGCATCGATCGGGGTGAACGCCCTCGGGGTCGGCGTCATGCTCGCCTCGTTCATCCACACGGCCGGCCTGACGGGGGCGGAGGTCGGCGTCGCGGCGGCGACCGCCTTCCTGAACCAGAAGCTGCTCGGTGCGCTGTTCGGGGAGGCGGCGATGGCCGAGCTGATCGACCGGGCGCGAGCTCGCCTCGACGACAGCCTCGTCGAGGCATTCGCCGAGGAACGGGCGAGATTCGAGTCGCTGTTGCCGTCCGGCGAGACGCTGCCGGACCTCGTGACGGCGTTCCGGGCGATCGGCGCCGACCTCGAGCGGGTCGTGACGCCGGCGCCCGGCGACGCCGGCGAGTCCGTCGAACGATCGGCGAGATGAGGCCGCCCGCCCTCGACGACCGCTGCGTCGACGCGCTCCGCCGCGCGATCGCCGCAGCCGACGCGCTCGGGATCGACGCCGCCGAGGCGCGGCGTGTCGCCGACGATGCCGAGACCCGGCTCGGGTTCCCCGGCGACCGGACCGTCGTCGCCCTGGTCGGTGGCACGGGTGTCGGCAAGTCGACATTGCTGAACGCGCTCGCCGGGCGCGAGGTCAGCACCGCTTCGGCCCGACGACCCACCACGAACGCGCCCGTGGCATGGCTGCCGGACGGCGGGGACGAGGACGGCCTGGCCGAGGTCCTGGACTGGCTCGACGTCCCGACCTCCGCGCGTGTCCGGGGCGGCGACGGCGCCGCCGGCGAGCGTCCGCCGACGATCCTCGACCTGCCCGACCTCGACTCGATCGAGCCCGGCCACCGGGCACGCGTCGACGAGCTGCTCCCGCGCGTCGACGCGGTCGTCTGGGTCACCGACCCGGAGAAGTACCACGACGCCCTCCTCCACGACGAGGTCCTCGCCCGCTGGCTGCCACGTCTGGGACGGCAGCTCGTCGTCGTGAACAAGGCCGACCGGCTC
>DASSMI010000174.1:0-4130 GCA_035688935.1 Candidatus Limnocylindrales bacterium
TGGCATCGGCGAACCGCCGGCCTGCCGTCGTTGAGGGCGACGCCCGCGACACCCGCCGCCGAGCCGCCGGACCAGGCTGACAACCAAGCTGTCACGGGATCGGGCGATGCTGCGGCCATGGCGCTCGATCCGCTGCCCGTCGGCGATGGCATGACGCGTCCGCGCGGGCGGCGCGAGCCGGTTCCGCTCGAGCAGATCCCGGTCTGGGACGGCTTCGTCCCGGACGGCCCGGTCGCTGCCGGAGATCCGCCCGCCGGCCTGGACGCGCTGCTCGGCGGGCTCAACCCGGACCAGCTCGCCGCCGTGACCCACGGAGAGGGACCGCTCCTCGTCGTCGCCGGCGCGGGGACGGGCAAGACGCAGGTCATCACGAGACGGATCGCCTGGCTCATCGCCACGCGCCGCGCGCGGCCGTCGGAGATCCTCGCGCTGACGTTCACGGAGAAGGCGGCGGCGGAGATGCAGGTCCGGGTCGACCAGCTCGTGCCGTACGGCTACACGGACTCCACCGTCGCCACGTTCCATGCGTTCGGCGACGGGCTGATCCGCGACTTCGCGCTGGAGCTCGGCCTGCCGTCGGACGTCCGCGTCCTGAGCCGCGCAGAGACCGTGATCTTCCTGCACGAGCACCTGTTCGAGCTGGACCTCGACGAGTACCGCCCGCTCGGCGACCCGACGCGGTTCCTCGGAGCGCTCGCGACGCTCTTCAGCCGCTGCAAGGACGAGGACGTCTCACCGGCCGCGTACCGGGCGTGGGCGGAACAGCTCGCCGCCGCAGCCGCTGAGCGTCCAGACGATCAGACGCTCGCGGAGGGAGCACGTCGGCAGCTGGAGCTCTCCGCCGCCTATCGGCGGTACGGAGAGCTGCTGACCGAGAGTGGGTGCATCGACTTCGGGGACCAGGTCGGGCTCGCGCTGCGTCTCGTCCGTGAGTCGGCGACGGCGCGGGCGGAGATCCAGGCGCGGTTCCGGTACGTCCTCGTCGACGAGTTCCAGGACACCAATCGAGCGCAGTCCGAGGTCGTCTCGATCGTCGCCGAGCCCCATGGCAACCTCACGGTCGTCGGCGACGACGACCAGTCGATCTATCGGTTCCGCGGCGCGGCGATCAGCAACATCCTCGGCTTCCGCGATCGCTACCCGCGCGCTCGGACGATTGTCCTGCGTCGCAACTACCGATCGCGGCCGGCGATCCTCGACGCGGCTCATCGGCTGATCGCGTTCAACGACCCGGACCGGCTCGAGACCCGGGCAGGAATCTCCAAGCGTCTCACGGCGGAGCGGCGGACCGACCCGGCCGGCCGGACCATCCGGCTCGAGACGCATCCCTCCGGCGGCGACGAAGCCGATCGAATCGCAGCGGAGATCGCCGGTCGGATCCGCGCCGGGACGGCGCCCCGGGACATCGCCATCCTCGTCCGGGCGAACGGCCATGCCGACGGGCTCGTCCGGAGTCTCGACGCGGTCGGGGTCCCGTGGCGGTTCTCGGGCTCGGCCGGCCTCTACGCCCGGCCCGAGGTGCGCCGCCTGCTGGCGTTTCTCCGGGCGATCGCCGACCTCGGGTCCTCGGTCGATCTCTATGCGGTTGTCACCGGTGAGCCGTACCGGCTCGGCGGCGAGGACCTGACGGCAATCGTCACGAGCGCCCGCCGGCGGAATCGGACGCTGTGGGACGTCCTCGACGAGCTGGACCGCCAGCCCGGCATCCTGCGTGTGTCGCCGGACACGCGGGTCGGAGTCCGTCGCGTCGTCGAAGACCTCCGAGCGCTGTCGAGGCTGGCTCACGAGCGCCCGGCGGGCGAGGTGCTGTACGACTTCCTGCGCCGGACGGGAACGCTGACGCGCCTCGCGGCCGAACCGACCGTCGCCGCCGAGGACGCCCTTCGGAACATCGCGCGATTCTTCGAGATCGTCCGGTCCCAGTCGGCGCTCCTCGCCGACGACCGGGCGACGTTCGTGGCGAGGCATCTGCAGACGCTCATCGAGGCAGGCGACGATCCCGCCACGGCCGAGCTGGATCCCGACGTCAACGCGGTCGCCGTCCTGACGGTTCACAAGGCGAAGGGCCTCGAGTTCCCGATCGTCTATCTGCCGGGGCTGGTGGCCGGGCGGTTCCCCACGCCGAATCGCCGGGAGTCCCTGGCGATGCCGCCCGAGCTCGTGGGCGAGGCGCCCGAGGCGGACGACGACGTCCAGCTTCGCGAGGAGCGGCGGCTGTTCTACGTCGCGCTCACGCGGGCGCGGGATGAGCTCGTCCTGTCATACGCCGGCGACTACGGCGGCGGTGCCGCGCGTCGCCCGTCGCCGTTCGTGCTCGAGGCGCTCGATCTCCCGCCGGCGGCACACGACCCCGCCGCAAGACCGGCGACGGCGCTCGAGCGGATCGACGCGATCGCGGCGTCGACTCCGGTCGCACCGCCGGTCACACCGACCCGCGCCGGCGAGCCGCTGACTCTCTCGTTCTCCGCGATCGACGACTACCTATCGTGCCCGCTGAAGTTCAAGCTGCGGCACGTCGTCCGCGTGCCGGTCCCGCCGCATCACGCGATGGTGTACGGCTCCGCGCTGCACCGTGCCGTCCAAGAGTTCCACCGCCGGCACGCCCGGGGCGACGTCATGAGCGACGCAGACCTCGCCGCCTCGTTCGAGGCCGCCTGGACAAACGAGGGCTTCCTCTCGCGGGACCATGAGGAGGCACGCCTCGCGGCGGGCCGTGAGACGCTCCGCCGGTTCCGGGCCGCGCAGCTGGAGCCGGGCGCCGTGATCCCGGCATATGTGGAGCGCGAATTCTCGTTCGCTCTCGGCGGCGATCGGATCCGCGGTCGCTGGGATCGCGTCGACATCGAGCCCGCTGACGACACGCCCGGCGCCCGTGCTCCGGTGGCGTCCACGACGCAGCATGCCGACGCGATTGCGCCGACGCTCGAGCTGACCGGGCGCGAGCGCGTGACGATCACGGACTACAAGACGAGCGACGTGCGGACCGTGGCCAAGGCGCGCCAGCGCGCGCGAGACTCGCTCCAGCTCCAGATCTACGCGATGGCGTATGAGGCGGTCGCGGGGCGTCTCCCGGACGCCGTCCAGCTCCACTTCCTGGACACCGGCGTGACGGGCAGCGCGGCCGTCGATCCGCGCCGGCTCACGAAGGCTCGGGGGCAGATCACGGTCGCCGCGGCTGGCATGCGAGCCGGTGATTACACGCCGAAGCCGGACCGGACGACCTGCGGCTATTGCCCGTTCCGGGCGATCTGTCCCTCGAGCGCCGCCACGTGACGGCGTCGCTCGGCGGAATCGAGGCGATCACCTTCGACTTCGGCAACACGCTCGTGCCGGTCGGTCGCGCGGCCCTGCGGCGGGTCGTCGAGCTCACGGCGGATGCCGTGGCGCGAGCCTCACCCGGGACCGATCGCGACCAGTTCCTCCGAGCGTGGTCCGAGGAGCGTGACCGCCAGTTCCGCGAGAACGTGCCGCAATTCCGCGAGGTCGACATCGCGGAGCGCCTCGTCCGGATCTTCGCGCGGCTGCGAGGGATGCCGCCGCCCGAGCCCGGGGAAGGCTGGGACCAGGCAGCCGCTGCGGAGCTGTCGGACGGAGCGGAGATCGAGCGTGCGATCGAGGCGTACAGCACGACGTTCGTCGACGCGATGCCGCCAGTCCCGGGCGTGGACGCGATGCTCGCGCGGCTTGCGCGATCGGGCCGCCGGCTCGCGATCCTGTCGAACTGGCCGCTCGCCGCGACGGTCGATCGATATGCCGAGGCGCGCGGCTGGTGTCCGTCGCTGCGGGCGATCGTCATCAGCCAGCGGGTTGGCGTCATCAAGCCGCACCCCGCGATCTATGCGGCGGCTCGGTCCGCGCTCGGCGAGCCGAACCCGGCATCGATTCTCCACGTCGGCGACGACTGGGCGGCGGACGTCGCGGGTGCGGCCGCGGTCGGCTGGCGCACCGCATTGGTTACGGAGCGGCCATCGGACACCCCGCTTCCGACGAGCGAGCGCGACCCGGCCGGCGAGGTCGACCTCGTGATCGAGCGGGTCACGGCCCTCGAGGCGCATCTCGGGTGGGTCGGACCGGCGACGGCGACGGCGACGCGATAGGGGATTCGCCCGAGTGGCCCGAGATGCCGCCGG
>DASSMI010000175.1:0-17765 GCA_035688935.1 Candidatus Limnocylindrales bacterium
GAGGCGAACGCGATCCGCCAGCCGATCGAGCGGGACGTCGCCCAGATCCTCTCGAGCCTCGACCACGTCGGGCGGATCGTCGAGCGCCGCCGCGGTGCGGGGCCGGACCCGGCCGTCGGCGAGTGGATCCATGTCGCACGCGACGCGTTCCTCGCCGCGTATGGCGCCGTCGACCTCGACCTCCTCATCGCGTTCGAGGCCGAGCAGGAATGCCGCGAGCTCGTCTACGCCGCCCGCTTCCTGCCGCGCTGGACGTACGCACCGCTGGCGACGCTCCGTGCTCGGTATCCGGGCGGCTGAAACCCGGCTGAAACGCCGCCTCGCGTTGAGCCCGCCCCGAGCCGCCCCCCGTGCGGCCGATGCTGTCCCTGACAACCGGGACGCGAGCCCGTTCAACGGGCAGCACCCACCGACCCGAGGGCGGTCGGTGGCATCACCCAGTAGGTGCCATGAGCGCCGCTTTCTCCATGGAGGCCACGCCGATGGCAAGACTCCGCCTGCTCCTGGCCAGCGCAATGCTGGGCACCCTCCTGCTCGTTCCGGCGACTGCCGCGAGCGCCGCGCCCACCACGTCGCCGCTCAGCATCCCGGTCTCCGGGACCGTTGCCGGCGTCTCCTCGTTCGTCGGCTCGTTCGACGTCACCCGGTTCGCCGTGCAGAACGGCCAGCTGGTCGCCGTCGGAAACCTGACGGGCACGCTGACGAATCTCGTCACCGGCGCCACGCAGACCGTGAGCCAGACGCTGACGGCCGCGATCGGTGTCTCCGCCACGTGCGACATCCTGCATCTGACCCTCGGCCCACTGGATCTCAACCTCCTCGGGCTGATGGTCCATCTCGATCGGGTCGTCCTCGACATCACCGCGCAGTCGGGCCCGGGCAACCTGCTCGGCAACCTGCTGTGCAGCGTCGCAGGGCTCCTCGACAGCGGCGGCTCACTGACCGGGCTGGCGAACCTCCTGAACCAGATCGTCCGACTTCTCGGCTGATCCTCAGCCGCACGCCGAAGGACGGGGCCCGTGCGGGCCCCGTTCTTCCATGTCCGGCCCGTCGCATCATGGTGACGTGAACCCGATCGCCTACCTGGCGGACCTGGAGACGAAGCCGCGCTGGCTCGATCTCCTCGCCGATCGGCTCGCGGTCGGGAACCCGTTCGCGGGCGCGCCGCGCGACGTCGACCGGGTGCTCCTCCTCGGGATGGGCAGCTCCGGGTATGCCGCTGCCGATGCCGCCCGCGACCTCCGGAGTGCCGGCCTCAACGCCGCGTTCGAGCCGTCGTCGGCCGAGTCGTCGTGGCCGCCGGATCCGCGGCTCCTCGTCGTGGCGATCTCGGCCTCGGGAGAGAGCGCCGAGACGATGGACGCGATCGAGCGCTATCGCGGCCGGTCGCCCATCGTAGCCCTGACGAACGTCCCGGGGTCGTCGTTGGCCGGCGCCGCGGACATCGTCGTGGAGCTCGCCGCCGGCGACGAGACCGGCGGTGTCGCCTGCCGGACGTTCCAGCACACCGGGCTCCTCCTCCGGGCGCTCGAGGCGCATCTGACGGGCATCGCCGAAGACATCGCCGTCCTCGCCCGCGCGACCGCCCACGCGACGGCCGAGCTGCTGCGGACGAGCGGCGACTGGCTCCCGGAGATCGCCACGACGCTCGCCTCGCCGGACGGCGTCCACCTGATCGCGCCGGCCGAGCGGCTCGCCTCGGCGCAGCAGGGGGCGCTGATGATCCGTGAAGGGCCGCGGATCCCGGCCGTTGCGTGCGAGACCGGCGACTGGGCCCACGTCGACGTCTACCTGACGAAGACGCTCGACTACCGGGCGATCGTGTTCCCCGGATCGCGATGGGACCGCCAGGCGCTGGACTGGCTCCAGCGGCGTGGCTCGACGTTCGTCGCAGTGGGGGCTGACGTGGCGGGCGCCGCCCGCACGATCCGCTACCCCGGCGACGACGACACGGACGTCGCCCGATCCACCGAGGTCCTCGTGCCGGAGCTCCTCGCGGCGACTTGGTGGCAGGCGGCCGCGCCGAGCTGACGGGTCCGCGGCGCTTGACACTACCGGAGGATGGATGGAGACTCCTAACGATCGTTAGGTAGGAGTCGGTCCGAAACATGATCGAGACCGGGTCGCGTCGGCGCGAGATCGACGAAGTCGCCAGCGAGCTGTTCCGCGCCAATGGGTACGCCGCCACGAGCGTCCGCGACATCGCGAAGGCGCTCGACATCCAGGCGGCCAGCATGTACGCCCACGTCGCGTCGAAGGAGGACGTCCTCTGGTCGATCGTCGACGGGGCCGCGACCAGCTTCGAGCGCGCCGCTGAGGCCGCTGAGGCGGACACGGCCGACCCGGTCGACCGGCTGGCGGCGCTCGTCGAGGCCCACGTCGAGGTCGTCACCGCCGACCCCGAGCGCTCGAGCGTCTTCGTGACCGAGTGGCGCCACCTCACCGGCGACCGTCGCGCCGCGATCGCGAGCCGGCGCGATGCCTACGAAGCCCGCTTCCGCGCGGCCGTCCGGGATGGTCTGGCGGTCGGCGCGTTCCGCTCGACTGACCCGGCCGTCGCGGCCGCGTTCATCCTCACCGCGCTCAACGGGATCGCGACCTGGTACCGGCCGGACGGCCGCCTCTCGCCCGACCGGATCGCCGACCACTACGTCGAGCTCGCCCTCGGCGCCCTCACGGAGACCACGCGATGACCGACCCGCTCGCGCTCGATCCCGTCCTGCCCGCCCGCGAGCGGAGCCGGCTGCCGTTCAACGACGACGCCCTCGACCACGACGAGCGCTACCGCCACTTCGAGGAGCACGTGACGAGCGGCAGCAAGGTCGAGGCGACGGACTGGATGCCCGACGAGTACCGGACGCAGGTCCTCCGCTTCGTCGAGATGCACGCGAACAGCGAGCTCATGGGCGTGCTTCCGGAGCGGGAGTGGATCATGCGGGCGCCGACCCTCCGGCGGAAGCTCGCCCTCACCGCGAAGGTCCAGGACGAGGTCGGCCACGCCCAGCTGCTCTATCGCGTCGCGGAGGACCTCGGCAAGCCGCGCGAGGCGATGATCGCGGACCTGCTCGCGGGGAAGACGAAGTTCCACAACGTCTTCCACTACCCGACGCGGTCGTGGGCCGACATCGGGATCATCGCCTGGCTCGTGGACGCGGCGGCGATCGTCGCCCAGCAGGCGCTCCGCGACTCCAGCTACGCCCCGTACGCCCGGACGATGCGCAAGATCTGCTGGGAGGAGAGCGTCCACATCATGCACGGCCGGGACGTCGTCGTGACGATGGTCACCGGGACGCCCGCCCAACGCGCCGCGATCCAGGAGGCGCTCGATCGCTGGTGGGGCCCGCTCATGCAGATGCACGGCCCGCGCAGCGACCGCGCGAAGGATCGCGACATCCATTGGAAGATCAAGGCGAAGACGAGCGAGGAGCTCCGCCAGGAGTTCCTCGGGATCTACGTCCCGCGGATCCGCGAGCTGGGCCTGACCCTCCCGGATCCCGACCTCCGGCTGGACGAGGCGACCGGCGAGTGGCGCTACACCGAGCCGGACTGGAACGAGCTCCGCACGGTCGTGACGAACCACGGCCCGAAATCCGAGGAGCGCCTCCAGTTCCGGCGCGACCGCTGGGCGGACACCCAGTGGGTCCGCGACACGATCCTCGCCGCGCCCAGGGCGGCTGCGTGACAACGCCGCCGCTGGAACCCTGGGAGGTGTTCCGGCAGGAGAAGGACGGCTCGCCGATGACCCACGGCGGCTCGGTGATGGCGCCCGACGCGACGCTCGCGCTCCACTACGCCCGCGAGATGTACTCGCGCCGCCAGGAGAGCGTCCACCTGTGGGTCGTCCGCCGCGCGGACATCCACGATCTTGCCGATCCGGACCTCCTCCAGCCACCGCTCGACCGGTCGTTCAAGAAGCCCGGCGGCTACGTGATGCGGGACAAGCTCGCGGCGGCCCGCCAGATCAGCGGCGAGGCGAAGCCGAGGGCCAAGGCGGCGAAGGCGCGATGACCCTCGACGGCGTCGAGCCGATCGCGATGGACTTCGCCGGCGCGGGCGACGGCCGAGAGCGGGGGCTCGCGATGCTCCTGCTCTCAATGGCTGACGACGAGTTCGTCATCGGCTTCAGCGACTCGGAGTGGACCGGGATCGGCCCGATCCTCGAAGAGGACGTCGCGATCAGCTCGCTCGCCCAGGACGAGCTCGGCCATGCCCAGGCGCTGTACGGGCTGTTCGTCGACGTCGTCGCGGACGGTCGGGACGCCGACGCGATCGCGTACGACCGGCCGCCCGAGGGCTACCTCCACGCCCGCCTGCTCGATCATCCGCGCGGCGACTGGGCCTGGACGATCGCGCGGCGCTGGCTGTACGAGACCGCCGACGCGGCGCGGCTCGAGGCGCTCGCCACGTCCAGCCACGATCCGCTCCGCCAGCTCGTCGACAAGCTCCGCCGCGAGGAGCGCTATCACGTCATGCATGTCGATGCATGGCTCGACCGCCTCGCGAACGGCGGCGACGAGCCCCGCCGCCGGCTGACTGAAGCGCTCGCGGCGATGGGCCGGGACGCCGGCACGGTCCTCGCGGGGCTGCCCGGCGAGACGGCGCTCGTCCGGCACGGGATCATCGCCGAGCCGTTCGCCGCCATCGAGGCCCGCTGGCGAGCCGTGACGAGCACGCGCCTCGTCGGCCTGGGGCTGCCCGCGCTTCCCGGCACGGCCGACCCGGAGCACGCCCGGAACCGCCACTCGGAGGCCTTCCGCGCGCTCCACGCCGAGTTCACGATGGTCCGCCGATCGGAGGCCGGCGCGACGTGGTGATGAGCTCGCGCCACATGGCTCTCGGCCGCGTGCCCGCCGCCGGCGTGACGCGGGTCCGGGCCATCCTGCGGACGGTGCACGATCCCGAGATCCCGACGGTCTCGATCGTCGACCTCGGGCTCGTCCACGACGTCCGGGTGGGGCCGGACGGCGGCGTGTGCGTCGAGCTGCTGCCGACGTTCGTCGCCTGCCCCGCCCTGGAGGCCATCCGCTCGACGGTGGCCGACGCGCTCGCCGGCCTCGGCCGCCCGGTCGAGGTGACCTTCGTCCGGACGGTGCCGTGGACCACGGAGCGGCTGACCGACGCGGGCCGGGCTGGGCTCGCCGCCGCAGGGATCGCGCCGCCGTCGGCCGTCGCGGACGTCCGGTGCCCGTACTGCGACTCGGCGGACGTCGCGATGGACAGCGCCTTCGGGCCGACCCTCTGCCGATCGCTCTTCTACTGCCGGAGCTGTCGGAATCCGTTCGAGGCGTTCAAGTCGGTCTGACCGCTCGCGGCTCCCTGTAACAGTCCTTCAATGCGTTCGCAACGCGATCGGGCAGGACGTGTGCTGCCCCAAGAGTCCTATCCGCGGTGTGCTGTAAGTACTAACCAAGCACGCGCGGCGGAGCACCCAGGACCGTCGAGACGCGAGACCCACATGACGGAACCTCGGAGGCTCTGATGAAGCGGATCGCGCTCGCCGCCCTCGGCGGACCCCTCATCGCCCTGTCGGTCGTCACCGGCGCGTTGGCGGCGACGCCGCCCGGCACCGTGACGGTCGAGACGAATGGCTGCGACTTCACGGTGCACATCGCGCTCGACCAGGCATGGCCGGTCGTGGCGTGGGAGGTCAAGGCCTACCCGAACGACTGGAATGAGGGCAAGACCCTCCTCAGCGACGAGGCGCTCAACGATGCCGACGGCAAGATCGACGCCGGCCCGTACACGCTGCCGGAGGGCCACTACACCGTCTTCGTCGACAACGAGCCGGTCGACAGCTCGTCGCTCGAAGCGGACTTCACCCTGAGCTGCCCGACGGTTGCCCCGACCGCGACCCCGACCCCGACTGGCAACGAGCTGCCCGTGACGAGCACGCCGACCCCGAAGCCGAAATCCACGGGCCAGGAGCTGCCCGCGACGGGCGGCGGTGGCGCGAACCTGACCCCGCCCCCGACCGATACGGGCGTCACCGCGACCGACGGTGGGTCGAGCGGCCTCCCGCTGATCGCGCTGTCGATCATCGGGATCGCGAGCTCCCTCGCCTGGTTCGCCCGCCGGAACCTCGCCACCGCGCGGGTCGTCCGCCGGCGCTAGCCCCTCGAGTCCACGGGTCGACGTAGGATCGGCCCGTGGACGACGTCCGAACCGAACGCAACGACTCCACCGGCCCCGGCCTGCCGATCATCGGCATCGTCGGGGCCGGCGTCATGGGCGCCGGGATCGCCCAGCTCGCGCTCGAAGCCGGTCACGAGGTCGTCCTCCACGACGTCGATGAGACCGCCATCGCCCGGGGACGCGACCGCATCGCCGACGGCCTCGCCCGCCGCGCGACGCGGACGCTGGCGGATCCCGATTCGATCGACGACTGGGTCGACGGCCGCGTCGCTCGGCTTCGCGAGACGACCGTCGTGGAGCAGCTCGGGGACGAGGCGGACGTCGTCATCGAAGCCGCCCTCGAGCTCCTCGAGCTGAAGCAGACGATCTTCCGCGCCCTCGACGCGGTCGCCGATCCCGCGACGATCCTCGCGACGAACACGAGCGCGCTGTCGATCGCCGCGATCGCCGGCGCCACGACCCACCCCGAGCGCGTCCTCGGTCTCCACTTCTTCAATCCCGCGCCCGTCATGCGGCTGGTGGAGGTCGTCGCCGGTCCCGAGACGGACGAGGGCGTCGTCGATCGAGCGATCGAGCTCGTCGCATCGTGGGGCCGGACGCCGGTCCGCTCGGCCGACCGCCCCGGGTTCATCGTCAACCGGGTGAACCGGCCGTTCACGATCGAGGCGCTCCGGATCGTCGAGGAGGGCTCGGCGTCGGTCGAAAGCGTCGACGAGGCGATGCGCGAGGGCGGGTATCCGCTCGGCCCGTTCGAGTTGATGGACCTGACCGGGATCGACGTGACCCATGCCGCGGCGACCGCGATCTGGGATGGCCTCGGGCGGCCCGACCACCTCCGCCCGTCGCCCCTCCAGGAGGAGCGGATCGCCGCCGGGGCGCTGGGCCGGAAGACCGGCGAGGGCTTCCACCGGTACGAGGGCGGAAAGCGGATCGGCCCGGCGGAGCGATACGACCGCGACGCCGCGACGCTCGGCCCGGACGCGATCCGCCGCCGGATCGAAGCCGCGATCGCGGCCGAGGCCCGGCGTGCCGTCGCCGACGGCGTCGCGTCGGAAGCGAACATCGATCGCGCGCTCCGGCTCGGTGCCGGGCACCCCCATGGCGTGTTCGGCACGGACGGCGCCGAGGCCTGACCCGGGCCGGGGGCCGGTCGAGCCGAGCCGGATGATCCGAGCGCCTCAACGGCGTTTCGATAGGGATCGGGCATCATGGGCGCGCCGTGTCGCCGGCAGGCGCCAGCGAGCGGCCTCGGAGGAGACGGGGTTGTGATGACGACAGGAACGATCCGGCGGTTCGCCGCCGCGACGATGCTCGTGGGCCTGGTGGCGGCCTGCGGCGGAGCGGCCAGCCCGTCGCCCGCGGCGCAGAGCGCGGCGCCATCCGTCGCGGCGCCGTCCGTGGCCGCGAGTGCCGTGGCAAGCGTCACGCCGAGCACGGCCACCGCCAGCACGGCGCCGAGCATCGCCCTGCCGAGCCTGCCGAGCGAGGCGAAGGATCTCGAGGCGCTGCTGCCCTCGACGCTCTGCGGCGGGACGGCGACGAAGGTCTCGCTCACCGGAGCCTCGTTCGCGGCCACGGCCGACGAGGACTTCAAGGCGGTCCTCCAGACGCTCGGGAAGTCGCCATCGGACGTCGCGTTCGCGATCGCGATCGACATGACCTCCGGGTGCGGTGCCGGGATCTTCCGCGTCCAGGGCGTCGACGCGGCCGCGCTGCAGTCGGCCTTCAACGCCAGGGTCCAGCAGAACGGCGACACGTTCACCGACAAGAACGTTGGCGGCAAGGACGTGAAGGTCGAGTCCTCGACCGGCACCCCGAACTACATCTACTTCAAGGGCGATGCCCTGATCTTCGCAACGGCGAAGACCGAAGCGCAGGCCGCCTCGGTCCTCCAGCAGCTGCCCTGATCGGGTCGGGCGGCAGGGCCGCCCTACAATCGGCGCCATGAGGGATCTCCAGCGCCCGCTCCGCGAGGCGTGGGTCGTGGCCGCCGTCCGCACCCCGATCGGGCGCTACGGCGGCGCGCTCGCGTCCGTCCGCCCGGACGATCTCGCGGCGGCCGCGATCCGCTGCGTCGTAGACAAGACGGGGATCGACCCGACGCTCATCGAGGACGTGATCCTCGGCTGCGCGAACCAGGCCGGCGAGGACAACCGCGACGTCGCCCGGATGGCCGTGCTGCTGGCCGGGCTGCCGATCGAGGTCGGCGGCCTGACGGTCAACCGGCTGTGCGGCTCGGGGCTCCAGGCGGTGAACTCCGCGGCGCACGCGATCGCGGTCGGCGACGGCGACGTGTTCATCGGCGGCGGGGTCGAGTCGATGACGCGGGCACCGTACGTCATGGCGAAGCCGGCTGCGGCCTGGGATCGCGGCCCGCGCGAGCTCCAGGACACGACGCTGGGCTGGCGGTTCCTCAACCCGAAGCTCGCCGAGATGCACTACCCGTACTCGATGGGCGAGACCGCCGAGAACGTCGCGGAGCGCTGGTCGGTGGAGCGGGAGCGCCAGGACCAGTTCGCGCTCGAATCGCACCGGAAGGCGGTCGCGGCGATCGATGGCGGCCGGTTCGACGACCAGATCGTGCCGATCCCGGTGCCGCAGAAGAAGGGGCCGCCGACGATCGTCGAGCGGGACGAGCATCCCCGCGCCGACTCGTCCCTCGAGGCGTTGGCCGGGCTGCGGCCGGCGTTCCGCGACGGCGGCTCGGTCACGGCCGGCAACAGCTCCGGCATCAACGACGGGGCGTCGGCGGTCCTGCTCGTGGAGGCCGAGCGCGCCCGCGAGCTGGGGCTCAAGCCGATGACGCGGATCGTGTCGACGGCCGTCGCCGGGGTCGACCCGGCGGTGATGGGCTACGGCCCGGTGCCGGCAACTCGGAAGGCGCTGGACCGGGCCGGCATCACGGTCGCCGACCTCGACCTCATCGAGCTGAACGAGGCGTTCGCCTCGCAGTCGCTCGTCTGCATCGACGAGCTCGGGCTCGATCCGGCCAAGGTCAACGTGAACGGCGGCGCGATCGCCCTCGGCCACCCGCTCGGGATGAGCGGCGCGCGCCTGATCACGATGCTGTCCCACGAGCTCGTCCGGACCGGCAAGCGCTGGGGCCTCGCGACGATGTGCATCGGCGTCGGGCAGGGGATCGCGACGATCGTCGAGCGCATCGACGGCTAGGGCGCCTGTCGCGCCGAGACCGCGCTTGATCCGCGGCGCGGATCGCCTCGGCGCCAGCCACGCGCGATCCCCCGACCGGCCCGACCGAATCCGCAGGAACTGCGGCGAGCGCCCGCTCAGTCGTGCGGATCCTGATCCTCCGAGTGGATCAGGCCCCGAGGCGGCACCGATGGCCTTCGAGGAGCGACCCGCGACCGTCCGATTTCGGCCGCCCTGCGCAGCCACGTCCGGGTTCCGGCTTCTTCGTCCGATTTCGGACTTCCAAATCGGACATTCGAGCCGCCAAACGGGAGTGACCTGGCGCGCCGGCCGAATCGGACGAAGCGCGCGCGGGGCGGAAGCTCATCGCCGAACGCAGCGGCCCATCGGTCAGTCCGTGTGGAACACCTCCGGCAGGTCCAACCACCACGTCCCCGCCGGCCGCTCGGGATCGGGGTCCTGCATCGCGTCGGTCAGCGACCACCAGCGCTGCGTCTCCGGGTCGGCAGCGATCGACGCCATATCCGTGGCGTAGTCGTCGCCGACGTACTCGTAGTAGGCGAACAGCGTCGTGCCGTGCCGGAAGATCGAGTAGTTGCGGATGTTCCCGCGCGCGATCGCGGCCAGGACACCCGGCCACGGGGCAGCGTGGAGGGCCTCGTACTCGGCGATCCGGTCCGGCTTGACCCGGTTCACCTGGCCGAAGCGCCTCATCCGGTCGCCCACTCCTCGCCGTCGGGGTAGCGATAGCGGGCGAGTGACTCCGGCCGCATCTCGGCGCTGTAGCCCGCCCGCGTCGGAAGTCGATAGGCGCCGGACTGGATCACCACCGGGTCGAGGAAATGCTCGTGGAGGTGATCGACGTACTCGATCATCCGGCCGTCACGCGAGCCGCTGATCGCGATGAAGTCGACCGCGGACAGGTGCTGGACCAGCTCGCACAGACCGACGCCGCCGGCATGCGGACAGACGGGAACGCCGAACTTCGCCGCGAGGAGGAGGACCGCGACGACCTCGTTCACGCCGCCGAGCCGGCAGGCGTCGATCTGGCAGATGGACAGGGATCCGGCCTGGAGGAGCTGCTTGAACATCACCCGGTTGTGGACGTGCTCGCCGGTCGCGACCCGGATCGGCGCCACGGCCCGCGCGATGGCGGCGTGGCCCAGGATGTCGTCGGGGCTCGTGGGCTCCTCGATCCAATAGGGCTCGAACTCGGCGAGGTCGCGGATCCAGGCGATCGCGACCGGAACGTCCCAGCGCTGGTTCGCGTCGACGGCCAGCATCCGATCCGGGCCGATCTCCGAGCGGATGATCCGCGCCCGCCGGCGGTCGTCCTCGACGTTCGCGCCGACCTTCATCTTGAACCGGGTCCAGCCCTCGGCCAGCGCCTCGCGGCACAGGCGCCGGATCTTGTCGTCGTCGTAGCCGAGCCAGCCGACCGACGTCGTGTACGCCGGGTAGCCGCTCGCCAGCAGCTCCGCTTCGCGCTCGGCCTTCGTCGCCGCGTGAGCCGTCACGAGCGAGACGGCCTCGTCGCGCGTCAGGGCATCGGTGAGGTAGCGGAAGTCGACGAGGTCGACGAGCTGCGCCGGCGAGAGGTCCACGAGCAGCTTCCAGAGCGGCTTGCCGGCACGCTTCGCCACGAGGTCCCAGACCGCGTTCACGACCGCTGCCGTTGCCAGGTGGATCGCCCCCTTCTCGGGCCCGATCCAGCGCAGCTGGCTGTCGCCGACGAGGTCGCGCCAGAAGGCGCCCATGTCGGCCTCGAGGCGCTCCAGGTGTGCCCCGAGGACGAGCGGCTCGAGCGCCCGGACAGCCGACACGACCACCTCGGTCCCGCGCCCGATCGTGAACGTGAACCCGTGACCCTCGAGGCCGTCGCCGGCGTCCGTCCGGATGACGACGTAAGCCGCCGAGTAATCCGGGTCCGGGTTCATCGCATCCGAGCCATCGAGCGATCGCGACGTCGGGAACCGGACGTCGAGGACGTCGATCGAGGTGATCGTGGTCATCAGCCCTTCAATGCTCCGACGAGGATGCCGCGCGTGATGTATCTCTCCAGGGCGATCGCCATCGCCACGACGGGCGCGATCATGATCAGGATCAGGACCGACATCGCCCACCATTGCGGCCCGCGCGTCGCGTTCTGGGCCGCCACCTGGAGCGGCATCGTCTGGGCGTCGGCGCTCGTGAGGACGAGCGCGATGAGGAACTCGTTCCAGGCGAAGATCAGGGCGATGAGGAACGTGGCCACGAGGCCCGGGACCGAGATCGGCAGGACGATCGAGCGGACGATCCGGTAGACCGAGGCGCCATCGACCGCGGCCGCCTCCTCGAGCTCGCGGGGCAGCGACGCGAAGTAGTCGCGCATCAGCCAGATGACGATCGGGATGTTCGCGGCGACATACGTGACGATCAGGGCCGCGATGTTGTCGAGCAGGCCCACTTGCTGGTAGAGCACGTAGAGGGGGATCGCGACCGCGATCGGCGGCAGGATCCGCTGGGAGATCAGCCAGAACGCGATGTCGCTGTTCCCGAGGGCCCGGGTGAACCGCCGCCCGATCGTCTGGGCCACGATCGCGAAGACCGCGACCGCCGACGCGATGGCCAGGAGCGGCGAAACGCCGAGCAGGGCGGCGACCACGGCCAGGGCGCCGGTTCCCAGGCCAAGCCCGATCAGGCCGACGCGCGGCCGGTACGTGAAGCGGACCAGGGCGTAGGCCGCGGCGGCGCCCATGATCAGGGCGATCGACGCGCTCGCCAGGCCCACGATCACGGTGTTCAGGTACGGCCGGAGCGTGTCGTTGCCGAGCTCGATGAGGATGTAGCGCCACGCGTCGAGGGTGGGCTGGAAGTCGACGAACGGGATGAAGAATGGGCCCTTGTCGACCTGGTACGGCGTCTTGAACGACGTCACGACAAGCCAGTAGATCGGGAACAGGACGACGAGCGACCAGCCCACCAGGATGACGAAGGCGCCGAGCTTCGCCGGTGCCGGCAGGTCGGTCACGGAGCGGCGGGCGAACGGATTCCTCATGCGAGCTCGGTCACGCGCCGCCGGACGAAGCTGACGTAGACCGTCGCGACGACCGACACGAGGATCAGCAGGAGATAGGCGATCGCTGCGGAGCGGCCGAGATTCAGCGTGTTCCAATCGATGTACGCCTGCAGCGTCAGCGACTGCGTGGCGGTCCCCGGCCCGCCGCCGAGCAGGATGTTCGGCATGTCGATGATCTTGAAGCCCTCGATCAGCCGGATGAGGACGATCGTCGTCGTCACCGGCAGGATCGCCGGCAGCGTGATGTGCCGGAACGCCGCCCAGCGGCCCGCCCCGTCGACGAGGGCCGCCTCGCGGACCTCCTGGTCCAGGCTCTCGAGCGCCGCCAGCAGGACGATGAACACGAAGGGCGTCCACTGCCACGTGTCGCCGATGATCACGGCCAGCCGCGCGAGCCACGGATCGGTGACCCACGTGAAGTGGCGCAGCCCGAGTGCCACCCAGATCGGCTCGAGGGGCCCCTTCGAGGTGTCGGTCATCATCAGGAACATGTAGCCGACGCCCACCGGCGTGATCGTGAGCGGGATGAGGAACACGACCCGGAAGAACCGCCGCCACGGGACCTGCTGGACGAGGAGCATCGCCAGGCCGAGGCCGAGCAGGTACTGGAGGACGATCCCGGCGAAGACGAAGATCAGGGTCACGATCAGGGCGCCCGGGCGTCCGCCGTCGCTGGCGAGGGCGCCGACGAGGACCCAGACCGAGCCCACGAGGAGCAGGCCGCCGACCAGCCGGAGCACCAACCCGACGGGGCCCACCCGCCGCGCACGCACGGTCCGGGTCCAGGCGATGGCACAGGCGACGGCAACCGCGCCGAAGATCGCCCAGCCGATCGCGTTGGGGGTCTTGAGCACGCCGAGGAAGTGCGACCGCTCCAGTCCGAACAGCAGCTGCTGGTAGTTGGCGAAGCCGATGAGCTTGAGATCGACCCCGCCCTGATGGAAGGCGAGCTTCGAGAGCGACAGGGCGACCGATGCGACGAGCGGGAAGATCGACAGCCCGAGGATCAGCAGGACGGTGGGCCAGATGAACAGCCACCGGGCCGCGCCGTCCGAGCGCCAGGCACCGAGCGTCTCCGTCGCCCGTCGGGCGGCACGATCGCGAAGAGCCGATCCCAACGGGACCGGCTCTTCGCTTCGCCGCTCGAAGGGGCTATCGCTGGACGCCAAGACTGGCGATGTAGGCGGCGAGCTGCTTGTCTCGTCCGACCTCGTCGGTGATCGCATTCCACCCGTCCGCGATGGCTCCCTCGGTACCGCCGGCATCGAGCTCGCCGGCGAGGTACTGGGACACCGCAGTATCGAGGACGTCCTGCTCGTAGCGCTTCGTCTGCGGGATGCGCAGGTCGAGCACCATGTTCGCGTTCTGGAGGCTCGCCTTGATGGCGCCGAGGTAGTTCTCGGCGGCGGCCTGGCTCAGCCCCGCATCGATCCACGGCTGGATGTTGTTGAAATGCGAGGTCCGGTACGGGTTGTAGCCGGTCTTGCCGAGCGTCACGTCGATCCCCGAGATCGCCGGCGAGCTCATGTACGAGAGGAAGTCGTAGACCGCGTCCTGGTTGGCGGCGGGGGCCTTGGCGTTGATCGCCCCGGACCAGCCGCCGAACGAGGCGAACGGCGCGTAGTTGACCCCGTCGACCGCGTTCGGGCAGGTCGTCGCGTCGCACGCGACGAGCTTGCCGCTCGAGCGGTCCAGCACCTGCTTCCAACCCGGGGTGATCGTGGCTCCGGTCTTGTCCTGGGCGAACGTCCCGGGCGCGAGGGTCCCGATGTCGCCCCAGTCCATCGTCAGCGCGCAGCGACCGGTCGTGAACAGGCCGCGTGAGCCACCGACGTCCATGTTGAGCTCATCGGGCGGGCCGAAGTCCTTCGTCTTCGCGTACGTCTCGAGCGCCTTGGTCATCGCCTCGTTCTGGCCGAACAGGGGCGCCATGTCGCTCGTGTTGAAGAAGGCCCCGTCGTTCGTGCCCTTGCCCTGGAGCAGGCCGGCAGCGATCGAGATGATCCACCAGTAACTCTGGGCGCCCTTCTTCTTCGCGATGCACGAGCCGTAATCCGGCTGGCCGTCGCCGTTGAGGTCCTGCCCGTTGTACTTCTGGGCGATCGAGAGGTAGTCGTCCCATGTCGCCGGCGGCTTCAACCCGTCCTTCTGGAGGAGGTCGGTCCGGTAGTAGACCATGTGGAAGTCGCCGTCGAGCGGGATCGTGTAGACCCGCCCGTTGTAGGTCGCGTTGAAGTCCCGGAAGAACGGGCCGATGTCCTGCCAGTCGAGCTGGGGATCGTTCGTCACCCGATCGGTCAGGTCGAGCAGGTAGCCCGGGCCGGTGAAGTCACCCAGCCACTGCGGATCGAAGACGTACGCGTCGAACGCGTTCGTCCCGGTCGACGCGTCGAGCAGGGCCTTGTCGTAGATCGTCTGGAAGCCGACGGCGACGACGTTCACGTGGCCGCCCGTGAGCTGTTCCCAGTCCGGTGCCCGGCGCTGGAGCGGCTCCGCGACCTGGGGTCCGTTGAAGGTGAGGATGTTGACGTTGACGCCCTTGAACTTCGTCCCGGGCGATGCGACCGCGGCCTGCGACGCCGACGCGGCGGGCGCGCTGGCCGGCGCCGTCGCGGCCGTGCTCGGGGCGGCGGTGGTGGACGGAGACGGACTCGTTGCCGGCGAACAAGCCGTCACGACGAGGATCGTGCAGATCGTCGCCGCGAGCGTGCGATACCGCGACACTGCGGGAAGCCCTCCTCTTGACATCCTGCGCCGCTCGTCCAGCATACTGAACAGATGGCGGTATGCTGGCCAGTATGCGGATCGGTTGCACGCGAGTCAAGATATGGCACGCGGTTCAGCCGGCTGACCGGCAGCGACGGGTGATGGGAGCAGTGGGTGCCTGAGGCGATCCAGATCCGGGACGAGGCCACAGAGACCGATTCGCTTGCGCCGGCGGTCACCCGGGCGGGGGCGATCCTCGACGTGCTCGCCGACAGTGCAGGCGAGGCGCCCGGGCCCAGCGAGCTCGCGCGTCGCCTCGGGTTGCCAAAGTCGTCGATCGCCAACATCTGCAACGCGCTCGCGGAGATCGGGCTCGTGCGCCGGATCGGAACGGGGTTCGCCCTCGGGCGCAAGCTGGCCGAGCTGGGCGGCGCCTACCTCGCCTCGATCGACCAGGTCCAGGAGTTCTACGACGCGTGCCGGAGCCTGGTGACGGGATCGGAGGAGACGGTCCAGCTCGCGGTGCTCGACGACCTCGAGATGACGTACCTGGCCCGGCACGACGGCCGCCAGCCGGTCCGCCTCACCTCGCAGATCGGGCGGCGCCTGCCCGCGACGATCACGGCCACCGGGAAGGCGGCCCTCGCCTCGCTTCCCGATGCCGAGCTCGATCGGCGGCTCGCCGACGTCCGCGACCTTCCCGCGTTCACGGCCAACTCGCTCACGACCGTCGCCGCGCTGCGTGCCGACCTGGAGCTCGTTCGCCGCCGCGGCTACGCGATGGACGACGAGGAGACCGTCGAGGGGGTCGTCTGCTACGGCGTGATGATCCCCGGCCGGCGGCCCGGCGAGGGGCCGTACGCGGCAAGCATCACGCTCCTGAAGGCGCGCGCGACCGAGGAGCGGGTTCCGCTCCTGATCGACGATCTCCATCGGCTCGCCCGGCGCCTGTCCGATCCGCTCCGCGTCGATCAGCCGCCATCGCGGGACGGGACCGGCCCGAGCCCGTAGAGGGACGTTGCGGTGCCGCCCATGACGGCCGCCCGCTCGCTCGGTGACAGCGTCCCGATCAGGGCCGACGCCGTCGCGACGACCGAGCCGTAGTCGGCGGCGAGCAGGCAGACAGGCCAGTCCGACCCGAAGAGGAGCCGGCCGGGCCGCGCCACCTCGAGAACGCGATCGACGAAGGGCTGGAGGTCCGCGATCCGCCAGGTCGTCCAGTCCGCCTCGGTGACCAGACCCGACAGCTTCCACCAGAGGTTCGGGAGACCGCCGAGGGCGACGACGCCGGCGTCCCAGGCCGGGTCCGTCCCAGCCCGGATCGCCGGCTTCGCGAGATGGTCCACGACGAAGCGGATGTCGGGCTCATCCGCGACGAGGCGCCGCGCGGCCGGCAGCTCTCGGGCCCGGACCAGCAGCTCGTAGGCGAGTCCCGCCGCGCCGACCGCGCGGATCCCGCGCCGGACGTCGGGCCGGTCCAGCCAGGTGGGATCGGGCTCGTCCTGGACCTGGTGGCGGATCGCGACGAGGCGGTCGCCGCCGGGGGAGGCGCGCAGCCGGGCGATCGTTTCGGCGACCCCGTCGTCGGTGAGATCCACCCAGCCGACGACGCCGCGCACGAACGGCGACGTTGCGGCGATCGCCAGGAACTCCTCGGTCTCCGCGAGGCTCGAGCGCGTCTGGACGAGGACCGTCGCGTCCACGTTCGCCGCCGCGAGCTCCGGCGCGAGGTCGGCGGGACCGAATGGCCGGCGGATCGCGGCCAGCTCGTCGGTCAGCCACGGATAGCTGGCCCGCGCCGGATCCCAGAAGTGGTGGTGGGCGTCGACGATCACGATTCGGCGCTCCCGCCCGGAACAGGGGCATCCGGCCGGATCAGACCCTCGGCCTTGAGCTCCGCCCACAGCGCGTGAGGGATCGGCCGGGCCAGCGCGGCTGGGTACTCCTCGAGGTGGGCGATCGTCCGAACGCCGGCAACGATGCTGACGACGGCAGGATGGGCCAGCGGGAACTGGATGGCGGCGTCGCGCAGGGCGACGCCATGCCGGGCGCACACGGCCGCCAGCCGCTGGGCGCGCTCGATCAATGCCGGCGGCGCCACCCCGTAGTCGTAGTGGGCGCCCGGTCGAGGGGCCGCGAGCAGCCCGGTGTTCATCACTCCGGCGCAGAGGACGGCGATCCCGCGCTCGAGACACGCGGGCAGGAGCTCGTCGAGCGCGTCCTGGTCGAGCAGCGTGTAGCGGCTCGCGGCGAGGAACACGTCGAGGTCGCCCTCGCGGGCGAACCGGGCGAGCAACGCGGCCTGGTTCATCCCGGCGCCGATCGCCCGGACGACGCCCTGCTCGCGGAGCCTGACGAGCGCCGGGAACGCCTCGCTGATCGCGGACTGCCAATGCGTGTCGGGATCGTGGATGAGGGCGATGTCGATCCGGTCGAGCCCCAGCCGCTCCAGGCTCTCGTCGATCGATCGCCGGACACCTTCCGCGCTGTAGTCGAACACCATCCGGACCGGCTCCGACCACGGGTAGTAGGCGTCCTCCCGACCCTCGAACGCCTGAGGATCGACGTCCGCCGCGGGGCCAATCTCGTCGATCCGCCGGACCAGCCGGCCGACCTTCGTGGAGAGGACGAACGCGTCGCGCGGCCGCTCCGCCAGCACGGCGCCGAGGCGTCGCTCGGCCAGGCCATAGCCGTACAGCGGCGCCGTGTCGAAGAGGCG
>DASSMI010000176.1:0-19988 GCA_035688935.1 Candidatus Limnocylindrales bacterium
CGGCGCGGCTCGGTGAACCCGCGCTGGGCGTAGAAGTCCTGCTCACTCGCGGTGAACACGAACTCCTGCCCGCAATCGGCGCAGGTCAGGTTCTTGTCGCTGTACACGAAACGAAAACTCCTCTCGGTAGCCGTGCGATCCCTCCGGGTTCTCGCGTCAGCCGTGAGAGGAGTCCGAGTCGTCGTCGAGCTACGTCTGTTCTAGCCACGGACGCTTCCGTGGCGTTCCGCGCGGGAGTCTAGACGACCTGCAACGGAGTTGTACAGGGGTATTTTCGGGCATCGACCCCGATCACGCCATCGCGCCGACGTTTCAGTCGAGCGTTGCCCAGCCGCGGACCCGATCGACCGCCCGCAGCCACCGACGGCGTTGCGCGGCCCGCTCGTCGGGGTCGCCGCGCGGCTCGAACCGCCGCTCGACCCGTCGGATCGCGGCGATCTCGTCGAGGCCGCTCCAGAAGCCGACGGCGAGCCCGGCCAACGCCGCGGCCCCGAACGCCGTGGTCTCGCGGACCGCAGGCCGCTCGACGCTCCGATCGAGCGCGTCCGCCACGAGCTGGCAGACCAGGTCCCCGGCCCCGCCGCCATCGACCCGCAGGCCGTTCAACGGCGTGCCGAGATCGGCGTCCATCGCCTCGGCGACGTCGCGAACCTGCTGGGCGACGGCCTCCAAGGTCGCTCGCGCGACGTGCTCCGCGCTGGAGCCGCGGGTGAGCCCGAAGACCGCGCCGCGAGCATCCGGATCCCAGTACGGCGCGCCGAGCCCGACGAACGCCGGAACCACCACGACCCCGCCGCTGTCGGCCACGCGGCTCGCGAGCGCCTCGACCTCACGCGATTCGGCGAACAGCCGCAACCCGTCGCGCAGCCACTGGACGGCCGCACCGGTCACGAAGACCGCGCCCTCGATCGCGTAGACCAGCGGGCCGGCCGACCCGAGCTGCCACGCGACGGTCGAGAGGAGGCCGTGGCTCGAAGCCACCGGCTCCGTGCCGGTGTTCGCGAGGAGGAACGCCCCGGTGCCGAGCGTCACCTTGGCCTGACCCGGAGCGAAACACGCCTGGCCGAACGTCGCCGCCTGCTGGTCGCCGGCCGCCGCGGCGATCGGGATCGGCCGGCCGAAGAGGCCCGGCTCGGTCTCGGCGTAGACCTCGCTCGACGGGCGGACGTCCGCGAGCAACGCGGCCGGGACCTCCATGAGCCGGAGGAGCTCGTCGTCCCAGGCCGCGCGGCGGATGTCGAGGAGCAGCGTCCGCGAGGCGTTCGAGACATCGGTCACGTGGGCGCGACCCGCGGTCAGGCGCCAGATCAGGAAGGTCTCGACCGTCCCGGCCGCGAGCTCGCCCGACTCGGCTCGCCCTCGAAGCCCGTCCGCGGAGCCCTCCTCGAGGATCTGGCGGAGCTTCGGGCCGCTGAAGTAGGCATCGATCGGGAGCCCGGTTCGCGCCCGGACGAGGTCCTCGTGGCCGGCCGCCCGGAGCCGCTCGCAGAACGGCGCCGTGACCCGGCTCTGCCAGACGATCGCGTCGGCGACGGCCCGTCCCGTGCGGCGATCCCAGACGACGGCGGTCTCGCGCTGGTTCGTGATCCCGATGGCGGCCACGGCCGCCGGTCCGCCCACGGCGTCGATCACCTCGCGCGCCGTCGCGAGCTGGGCGTCCCAGATCGCCTCCGGATCGTGGCGGACGTCGCCCGGCGACGGGAACTTCTGCTCGAACTCGCGCTGGGCCGAGGCGACGATCGCCCCATCCCGGTCGAACGCGATCGTCCGCGCGCTCGTCGTCCCCTCGTCGAGGGCCAGGACGACCCGGCCGGCCGTGCCGGCGGTCACGGGATCGCGAACTCCCGCTGTGCGCCGCCGAGGAACGCTTCGACCTCGCGCGCCTGCCGCGCGTCGTCCCAGCCGAGCTCGGCGCCCAGGATCCGGGCGACGCGGGGAGCGATCGAGGCGCCGCGGTCGCGCAGCTCCTGGACGAGTCGGAGCCGGCGCGCCAGGACGTCGTCGAGCGACAGGGCCAGCTCGTGACGGGCCGCCCAGGCGACCTCGACCTCGAGGTAGTCGTCCCCCTCGACGAGCCGGCCGAGAAGGCCCAGATCGCGACCGAGCGCGACCACCTCCGGTGCCTGGGTCCCATGACGGTCGACGAGGCGCACGGCGACGGCTCGCTCGAGACCCGCATCGGCGGCGAGCGTCGTCGCCAGGCCGTCGAGGTCCGGGCGGTCGGCGGCGCCGATCAGGCGCCGCGTGACCGTGCCGGTCGGGCGGTCCTTCGGCCGCTCGCCCAGGACGCCGAGCGTCGCGTCGATCGTCTGCTCGGCCATCAGCCGGTACGTCGTGTACTTGCCGCCGCTCACCCGGACGAGCCCATTCCGCTCGACCACGACGCGATGCTCGCGGGACGCAGTGACCGTCGAGCCGCCCGACGGCGCGATCAGCGGGCGCAGGCCGGCGTACGTTCCGACGACGTCCGTCCGAGCGAGGCCCACGTCGAGGACGTGATTGACGGCGGCGAGCAGCTCGTCGACCTCGTCGCCGCCGGCGGTCGGCCGGTCGATCGGACCGTCGTACGGAGCGTCGGTCGTCCCGATGAGCCAGTAGTGCGGCCACGGGACGAGGAAGACGACCTTGCCCGGGACCCGGATCGTGAGCCCGACGTCACTCGGGATGCGGTCCCGCGGGACGACGAGATGGGCACCGCGGCTCGGCAGCAGGCGGGTCGTGCCGCCCGACAGCGGCGACGACGGATCGGCGCCCCAGACCCCGGTCGCGTCGATCACGGCTCGGGCGCGGATCTCGTGCGCTTCTCCCGTCAGCTCGTCGCAGACCCGTGCCCCCACGACCCGGCCACCATCCTCGAGGAGCGATTCGGCGCGAAGCCGGGTGACGACCGCCGCACCCTCCTCGCGTGCCGTCCGCGCGACGGCGAGCGTGTAGCGCGCGTCGTCCTCGACGCCGTCGTGGAAGAGCAGGCCGCCGCGCAGCTCGCGGCGACGCATGGCGGGGGCGATCTTCAGGACCTCGGGGACCGAGAGGTGGCGGTGCCAGCCGCCGTCCTTCCGCGCGCCGAGCACGTCGTACAGGGTCATCCCCGACTGGTAGAAGACGCGCGTGACGAGGGGCCAGCCGAAGAGCGGGAAGAGCAGCGGCTGGATCGTGACGAGATGCGGAGCCAGATGGAGCACCCGCGAGCGTTCGCGGAGCGCCTCACGGACGAGCCCGAACCGGTACTGCTCGAGGTAGCGGAGGCCGCCGTGGATCAGCCGCGACGATCGCGAGGACGTCCCGACCGCGATGTCGTCGCGCTCCACGAGGCCGACGCGGAGCCCCCGAGTCGCGGCATCCAGCGCGGCGCCGGACCCGACGATCCCGCCACCGACGACGAGGACGTCCAGCGGCCCGTCGACCAGCGCGGCCAGGTCGTTGGCGCGCGCCTGGAGCGGTGGCGGCGGCGCGGCCATCAGCGGTCGATGCGGCCCGGGTGGGTCATCGTCCACAGGACCGCCGACGTGCCACCGATCAGGATGAGGATCAGCAGCGGCGTCCGGAAGACGACGTCACCGACCGCGGCCGGCAGCAGGAACGTGACCGCGGCGGCGATCAGGACGACGTCGACGGCAACCCCGACGACGACCATGGCACGGAGCCAGCCGGGCGAGCGCTCCGGGGCGGCCAGGGTCCGGTCCGCTCCGCCGGGCGAGCCACCCGGGTCCGCCTCCCGTTGCTCAGCCAGGTCGGCCTCCCGTGGCTCAACCAGGTCGGCCTCCCGTGGCTCAACCACGATCGGCCTCCGCCGGGATCCCGATCGGGGCGACGAGCACATGGCCGGCATACGACCGCCCGACCTTGGTCGCCAGCCCCGTCTTGGGCCGGTGGAACGTGATCGTCAGGTCTGCCCGCACGGCCGGATCCGACGGATCCCCGCTCGTGAGGTCCACGGCGGTCGGCGTGTCCACCGCGAGGATCGGGATGGATGCGCGGCGGGCGTCGTTGAGCAGCAGGACGGCCGAGCGGATCGGCTCCCGCAGCGCGCCACGGACGCCGGTGCCCAACAGCGCGTCGACGACGACCGCCGCCTTGTCGATGTCCCGCCCGAGGAGGGCCAGGTCGCGCGGTGCCGGCGTCCGGACGAGCGCGATCCGCTCGTCGCGAACGATCCGATCCCAGTTCTTCGCCGCGTCGGGCGTCGTCGGCCGCGGACCGGCCGCGACGAACGCGACGACGACCTTCGAACCGGCGGCGGCCAGCCGTCGCGCCGCGACGAGCCCGTCGCCACCGTTGTTGCCGGGTCCGGCCAGGATGACGATCGGGCCGCGGCCCCAGCGGCCGGTGTCGATCGCCAGCGCGCGGGACGCGGCGGCGACCGCTGACCCGGCGTGCTCCATGAGGACCTCGCCGGGGACTCCCAGCGCCTGCGCCCGCCGATCCGCGCCGATCATCGCCGCGGCCGACATCGGCGGGCGGGCGGCGGCCGCTGCCCAATGCCGTCGGAGCTCTCGCAGATCGAGCTCGAACAGCTCGGGATCGTTGCCCGGAAGAGGGGCATCCCGCGTCCCGGAGCTGGTTCCGGGGAGGGGCGGTGACGGCGTCATGACGTCGGAAGGGTAGCCCAGCCCGTCATCGGCGACCGCCGCGCGGACCCCGCGCCACGAGCCCGCGTTCAGGGTGGCTTGACGGAACGTCGGACACTTGGGGCCGTGAGCCTCCTTGCGGCCGCTCGCCGCCGCCTCGTGGCCACCCGCCGCGCGTTCGCACCTGCGGCGGATCGGGACGACGTGGAGCGACGCCAGGCCGCGCTCCTCCAGGCGATCCTCATCGTCCTGATCGGCGTCGTCGCGATCGCCGCGATCGTCTCGCTGGCGATCCGGGGCGGCTCCTCGCCGCGGAACGCCGTCCTGACGCTCGCGATCGTCGAGCCGCTCTTCATCATCCCGCTCCTGCTCCTGCGCAGCGGCCACTTCCCGATCGCGGCCACGGCGACCGTCGGCGTCTTCGAGTTCCTGGTCGTCGCCACGGCCCTCGCGACCGGCGTCGCGACGCCCGGTCTCGGCGCCGCCTTCGCGATCCCGATGACGATCGCCGCGCTCGTCCTCCGGCGGACCGGCCTGGTCATCGTGACGGCCACGTCGCTCGTCGCGATCATCGGCGGGCGCCTCCTTCCCGGCCACGAGACTACCCCGGTCGGCGCCACGATCAACCTGGTCCTGGGCCTGACGATCCTCGGCTTCGTCCTCGACCGGTTCGGCGTCACGCTGCGGGACGCCCTCGCCGGCGAGTTCCGTCATTCGCGCGAGCTCGAGGCCACCCGCCAGGAGCTCGTCCGTCGCGCCGAGGAGCTGACCGCGGCGAACGCGCGGCTCACGCGCGAGAAGGCCGACCGACAGGCCGCCGAGGACGCGCGCCGCGCGATCGAGGCGAAGGTCACCGAGGTCCAGAAGCTCGAGAGCCTCGGTGTCCTCGCCGGGGGCATCGCGCACGACTTCAACAACCTGCTCGTGGCGGTCATGGGCAACGCGGGGCTCGCCCTCCTCGACCTGCCCGAGGACTCGCCGGCGCGGAGCAGCATCGCGGACATCGAGACCGCCGGCCGGCGCGCCGGCGAGCTGGTCCGCCAGATGCTCACCTACTCCGGTCGGAGCCGCGGCCAGGTGGAGCCGATCGATCTCGCCGACCTCGTCAACGAGCTGCTCGCCCTCCTCCAGGTGTCGATCGGCAAGGGGGTCGAGCTCCGTCTGCACCTGCCCAACCAGCCGCTCGTGGTCGACGGCGATCCGGCCCAGCTCCGACGGGTCGTCATGAACCTCGTGATCAACGCGTCGGACGCCGTGGGACGCGCCGGCACGGTCACGATCCGCGCCCAGTTGCTCCACGCGACGGCCGAGTACCTGGCCGACGTCCACCCGGAGGCCGGGCTCGAGCCGGGTCCGTTCGCGGCGCTCGAGGTGGCCGACACCGGCGTCGGCATGGACGCCGCGACGCGGGATCGGATCTTCGACCCGTTCTTCACGACGAAGGACACCGGCCGCGGCCTGGGGCTCGCGGCCGTCCTCGGGATCGTCCACGGACACGGCGGGGCGATCCGTGTGTACAGCGAACCGGGCCGCGGAACGACGTTCCGGATCCTCCTGCCCTTGAGCGACTCGGCGCCGGTCGTGGCGGCCGAGGACGATGCCGACTGGCACGGTGCGGGCACGATCCTCGTGGTCGACGACGACCCGGGCGTGCGGCGGGTCGCGTGCCGCCTCCTGGAGGCGTTCGGGCTGCGGGTCCGGACGGCCGAATCCGGGCTCGAGGCGATCAACGTCGTCGCAGACGAGCCGGACGCCTTCGACGCGATCCTCCTGGACCTCACGATGCCCGAGATGAGCGGGCCCGACGTCTTCGAGCGGCTCCAGGAGCTCCGGCCGGGGATGCCCGTCGTGATGATGAGCGGATACCACGAGGACGAGCTCCGGGCCGAGCTCGACCCGCGGATCAGCGGCTTCATCCAGAAGCCGTTCACGCCGGCCGATCTCGCCCGTCGGATGCGGGTGGCGCTCGCGGCCCGTCCGGAGGAGACGACGACCGTCGCGCGCGACAGCGCCTGACGGGGTCAGGCGGTCGCGAGTCGGGCGAGCCGTCCCTCGGCCGGATCGAGCTCGATCAGTCCGTCGTGCGCGAGCGCCCGGACGGCCGAGTCGACGGCATCGGCGTCGTGGTCGCCGATCGGCGCCTCGATCCGGGTCCAGCCGGCGCCGGCCGTCCCACGCAGCCGGTCGAGGATCCGGCCGCGCAGCCAGCGGGTCGTCGACGTGAAACGGACGGGAGACGTTCGACGGCGCACGATCCGCGGCGACGGCGGGAGCGCATACGCGGACCGACACCACGTCGCGATCGGACAGGCATCGCAACGTGGAACGCGTGACCGGCAGACCGTCGCGCCGAGATCCATCAGGGCGTGGGTCCAATCGGCCGGTCGCGCGCGCGGCACCGACGCGTCCGCAGCGGCCTGCATCTGCCGCGCGTCCGCCGGGTCCAGCGCGAGCGCCCGCCCGATGACGCGTCGGACGTTCGTGTCGACCGCGCCGACCGGCCGCCCGAAGGCGATCGCCGCGACAGCTCGTGCCGTGTAGGGACCGATCCCGGGCAGCCGCTCGAGCGTCGCGAGGTCGGCCGGAACCTCGCCGTCGTGGTCGGTCACGATCGCGACGGCCGCGCGGCGGAGATTGAGCGCGCGCCGGTCGTAGCCCATGCCGCGCCAGGCACGCAGAACATCGGCGGGCGCCGCGGCCGCAAGGTCGCGGACGCTCGGGAACCGCTCCAGGAACGCGCGCCACGCGGGCTCGACCCGGGCGATCTGGGTCTGCTGCGCCATGACCTCGGAGACGAGGATCGCGTATGGATCGCGGGTCGCCCGGAAGGCGATGGTGCGACCGCGCTCGTCGTACCACGCCAGGAGCGCCGCGCGAGCGGGACGCGGGAGCGCGCGCGGGCGGGTCTCGGGCATCGGCCGCGAGCGTACCATCGCGCGATGCCCAAGCCCTCCCCGGTCCGGATCGGTGCTGCCTTCTGGGTCCAGCGCACCGATTGGCCATCGCTGCGCGACGCCGTCGTGGCGGCCGATGCCGCCGGGGCGGACGACATCTGGATCGACGATCACCTCCTCGCGGACGAGGGCGACGCGACCGACCCGAAGCTCGAGGGCTGGACGACGCTGGCCGCCGTCGCGGCCGTGACGAGCCGCGCACGCCTGGGGCTGCTCGTCGCTGCGAACACGTTCCGGAACCCGGGCCTCACCGCCAAGCTCGCGACGACGCTGGACCACAGCAGCGGCGGCCGCGCGGTGCTCGGGATCGGCGGCGGATGGTTCGAGGAGGAGCACCGGGCATTCGGGATGGAGGCCGAGTTCGGGAGCGGGTTCGGCGAGCGCCTCGACCGGCTCGGGGAGTCGGTTCCGATCATCCGAGCGCTCCTCGACGGCGAGTGCCTCACGGCCTCGGGTCGCTTCTACGAGCTTCGCGACGCGCTCTGTCGCCCCCGGCCGGTGCAGCGTCACCTGCCGATCCTGATCGGCGGCTCGGGCCCGACCAAGACGCTGCCGCTCGTCGCGCGCTACGCCGACCTGTGGAACGCCTACGGGACGCCGGCGAGCCTGTCACGCACGGACGAGCTCTTGCGTGCCCGCTGCGCCGAGGCTGGTCGGGATCCGGACGCGATCGAACGGACCGTGAACCTCAACGTCGTGGTCCGACGCGATCCGGCCGATGCGGAGCGTGTCTGGGCGAGCTACGCCGGGGCGCATCGACCGCGAGACGGCGAGGGCCGGCTCGTCGTCGGTGGCCCGATCGAGCTGGTGGCGGACGCGCTCGCGGACTACGCCGCAGTCGGCTTCCGCCACCCGATCCTGATCTTCCGGACGCCGTGGGACCTCGAGACGATCGACGCCCTCGGCGCGCTGCGCGAGGCGCTCGCAGAACGCCTCTGAGGCGACCGCGTCAGCTTCCGGTGTTGATCATCACGTGCTTGACGAACGTGTAGTCCTCGAGCGCGTACTTGGATCCGTCCTTGCCGTAGCCGGACTGCTTCACGCCGCCGTGCGGCGTCTCCGACGCGAGCGTGAAGTGCTCGTTGATCCAGACGTGCCCGAACTCCAGGGCCTTCGCGACGCGCATCGCCTTGCCGATGTCGGTCGTGAACACCGAGGACGCCAGGCCGAACGGCGTGTCGTTCGCCCACTGGATCGCGGTCTCCTCGTCCGAGAAGCGCTGGACCGTGACGACCGGGCCGAAGATCTCGTCCTGGATGATCTCCGACTTCTGGTCGGGGCCGGCGATCACGGTCGGCTCGTAGTAGCTGCCGGCGCGGTCGGGCTTCGTCCCGCCGACGACGATCTCCGCCGATCCCCGCGCCCGATCGACCATCCCGGCGACCTTGTCGACCTGGGCGTGGGCGATGAGCGAGCCCATGTCGAGATCGTCGGCCTCGGACGGGTCGCCCCACTTGATCGAGCGGACCTGATCGGACAGCTTCGAGACGAAGTCGTCGTAGACCTTGGGCCCGGCGATGACCCGCGTCGCGGCGGTGCAGTCCTGGCCGCTGTTCCAGTAGCCGGCTGCCTTCAGCGTCTCGGCCGCCAGATCGAGATCCGCGTCATCGAACACGATGACCGGCGCCTTCCCGCCGAGCTCCAGGTGGAGCCGCTTGACCGTGTCCGCCGCGATCTTCGCGACCCGCTTGCCGGTGACCGTGTCGCCGGTGATCGAGACCATCCGGACCTTCGGGTGGCCGACGAGCGTGTCGCCGATGTCGCCGCCGGCGCCGGACAGGACGTTGACCACGCCCGCCGGGAACACCTCGCCGAGGATCTCGGCGAACGCAAGGGCGGTCAGCGGCGTCCGGGCCGACGGCTTCAGGACGACGGTGTTACCCGTCGCGAGAGCCGGTCCGAGCTTCCAGGAAGCCATGTAGAGCGGGTAGTTCCACGGCGCGATCGACGCGACGACGCCGATCGGATCGCGCCGGATGATCGAGGTGTGGCCGGCCAGGAACTCGTTCGCCGCGAGCCCGTCCATGACCCGCGCCGCGCCGGCGAAGAACCGGAACAGGTCGGCGCAGACGCCCATCTCATCGATCGCGGCGCCGACCGGCTTGCCGGCATTCGCGCTCTCGAGACGGCCGAGCTCGTCGGCCCGCGCCTCGAGGAGGTCGGCCACCTTCAGGAGCATGAGCGACCGATCCTGCGGCGTCGTCTTGCGATAGGTCTCGAACGCGGCCGCGGCGGCGTCGACGGCGCGGTTGACGTCCTCCTCCGCGCTCCTGGGCACCGCGGCGATGGGCTGGTCGTTGGCCGGGTTGATGACCTCGAGGGTCTCACCCGACGCGGCGTCGACGAACGACCCGCCGATGAACTGCTGATAGGTCTTCACGCGCTCGAGGGTGTCGGTCATCGGGGCGGTCTCCTCAGTCCACGGCGGCGCTGTCGCGCCGGGCCGCTCGATCGATCCGGGTGTCGGTCCTACGTTACCCCGAGGTCGATGGTCGTTCCGGCAGGCGCGCCGTGGTGCGCGACGCCGCCCACCACGGGATGACGGCGCGCTCGGCAACGACCACCGCGCCGTACAGCGCGATGCTGAGGATCGCCGTCACGATGATCGCCGCGAACACGAGATCCGTCCGGAACGAGCGCAGGCTCAGCTGCATCCAGATCCCCAGGCCGTCCGTCGCGCCGACGTACTCCCCGATGACCGCGGCGACGACCGCGTAGGTCGCCGCGATCCGGAGGCCGGTGAAGAACCCGGGCAGCCCCGACGGCCAGCGGACCTTCCGGAACGTCTCGGCGTCGCTCGCCCCGAGCGAGCGCATGAGCTCGGTCGCCGCGGCCGGTGTCGACGCGAAGCCGTCGAGCAGGGCGATGGTGATCGGAAAGAACGTGACGATGACGACGATGAGGACCTTGGGCACGAGACCGAACCCGAACCAGACCACGACGAGCGGCGCGATCGCGACGATCGGGATCGTCTGCGAGCCCACGAGGTACGGCTCGACCGCGCGGCGGGCCCAGGGGACCCGGTCGAGGAGCACGGCGACCGCCGTCGCGGCGACGATCGCGGCGGCGAACCCTGCCGCGGTCTCCACGATCGTCGGGATCGCGTGCCGGACGGCCTCGCCGCGGAAGTCCCAGAGCGAGCCGAGCACCTGGCTCGGCGCCGGCAGGACGAACGGGCTGATCCCCGACGAGCGGGCGTAGACCTCCCACGCGAGGAGCAGCAGGCCGCCCAGCAGGAGCGGCGGGCCCAGCCGTCGCGACTGCCCGACGACCGGCTCGGTCACGGCAGGAAGTCGTTCGTGAAGAGCCGGCCGTAGTCGAGCGGCTTCGGCAGGGGCTTGCCGGCGCCGTCCACGAGCAACCCCTGCTCCTGCAGGAACGACGAGTAGCCGGTCCAGCGCTCGAGCGTCTGCGTCCCGAAGCGGCCCCCCTCGTCGACGAGGAGGTGGTTCGTCGCTAGGAACTCCTGGCTCTTCTTCGGCAGGTCCGGGTTGGCGTCGAAGGCGCCCGGGTTCTCGGCGACGAGGTCGGCGGCGGCCTCGTCGGGATGGTCGGCCGCGAACTGGAAGCCCTCCACGGTCGCGGCGACGAACCGCCTCACCGCGTCGGGTTCCTTCGCGAGCCACTGGCGGTCGCAGGCGAGGACGACCTGGTAGAACTCGGGGAAGCCATAGTCGCTGAAGGCGAAGTAGCGGAGCTTGATCCCGCGCATCTCCGCCTCGACGCCTTCCCACGCGGTGAACGGGATCGTGAAGTCAGCCTTCTTCGCATAGAGCGCCTCGTACGCGGCCGAGTCGAGCGTCGCGACCTTGAAGTCACCCTTGCCACCGTCGGCCTGGATCACCGCCTTGAGCGTCGGCACCTCGTTCGGGTAGCCGAACCCGGCGTACGTCTTCCCGTCGAGGTCGCGCGGCCGCTGGATCGGCGACTCGGCGAGGACGCCGATCGCGGACGCGGTCCTCTGGAGGATCGCGGCGACGCTGACGATGTCGGCGCCCGAGGCGACCGCGAACGTCAGTGAATCCTGGAAGCTGATCCCGCACTCGGCCTGGTGGGCCGCGAGCAACGTCTCGGGAGCCGAGGTCGCGTACGGGAGGACCTCAAGCTCGATCCCCGCGGCGGTGTACCAGCCGCGGTGCTGCGCCACGAAGAACCCCGTGTGGTCGGTGTTCGGGGTCCAGTCGAGCGACAGCCGCACCTTCGACGGGGCGCCCGCGTACGGGCTCGGCGATGCGGAGGCCGGGGCGGTCGAGCCACCGGCGCCGGGAGATCCCGCAGGCGCCGAGCCGCCCGGCGATGGCGAGGCGGGCGGCGACGGCGTCGCGGCCGGGCTGCAGCCGGCGACGAGGAGGACGGTCAGGAGTGTGGCGAGGGTCTTCATGCGAGCTCTTTCTCGGGCGTGTGAACCGAAAGAGGCCGCCCCGGGATTCCGGGACGGCGTCGAGTCGCATGGGCCTGCTTCCTTCGCTGGTACGAGCCAGATCAGGTTCGGCGGGTCTGTGGCTGGGCCACACTCTCAGCGCGTTGGCGCTCCCCGGAGGCGGTCTTCAGTTGTCCGCCGACTGTAGCACCGACCGCAGCCAGGCGACGGCGGCCTCGATCACGTCGCGGCCGTTCGCCTCGTTGTGCGTCTCGTGGCGCAGGTCCGGCCACGTCCGTCGGGTGACGTTCGGGAGCGCCGCCAGCGGCTCGCTCGTAACGGTCGGCACGAGGCGGTCGGCCGCTCCGTGGTAGACGTACGTCGGGATGGTGAGCCGGCCGAGCGCGGAGCGGACCCGATCCTGCTCGGCGAACGCCTCCGCGCCGAACCGCGCCGTCGTCGTGTGCTGGTTGAGCGGATCCGCGAGATATCGCTCGCCGACTGCCGGATCGCGGGACAGGACCGAGCCGTCGAATGCGTTCTTCACCGACAGGGTCGGCGCGACGCGCGTGAGGACGCGGGCCAGGAATCGCTGCCAGCCCGGCGTCGCCGAATCGACGGCAGGAGCGCTCAGCACGAGCGCCGCCGGCATGGGCCCAGGACGCTCGGCGACGCAATATCCCAGCGCGATGAGTCCGCCGAGCGAATGACCCCACAGGACGACCGGGCCGCCGCGCGACGCCGCGGCTGCGTCCGCCAGCCGATCGGCGAGATCGTCGTGGACCTGCTGCCAGCGGTCGACGTGGGCCCGCCGGCCACCCGACGCGCCGAAGCCGCGCTGGTCGTACGCGACGACGTCGAGGCCGGCCTCGGCGAGCCAGGCGCCGACATGCTCGTACCGGCCCGAGTGTTCGGCGATCCCATGGACGAGGACGACCGTCGCCCAGGGCTCCCCGTCCGCGGACCAGCGGCGGATCAGGAGCGGGGTGCCATCCCGCGCCGGCATCTGGCGGGTCGTCGACCGCATGGGGCGATCGTAGGGCCCGGCCGGGTCGGCCAGCCCGCCCGATGCGATGATCGGATCGATGAGGATCCCCGGCCTCGCCCTCGGCCGCTTCCACCGTGATGCGCGCTGGTTCCTGCTGACCTCGCTCATCGCCGGCGCCGCGATCAGCCTGTACTGGATCGACTTCAACCTCTACCTCGCGTCGCTCGGGCTGTCGACGGCGACGATCGGGTTGATCGCGACCGTCGCCTCGACCGCGGGAGCGATCGTCGCGTTCCCCGCGAGCGCACTCTCCGACCGCATCGGCCGTCGCGCGGTCATCGCGGCCGGGTTCGCCTGCGCACCGGTGGCCCTCGTCGGCCTGATCGTGTCGTCGGACCCGATCCCCATCGCGGTCTTCGCGGCGCTCTGGTCCATCGGTTGGCAGTCGGTCCAGGTCGTCCAGGCGCCGTACCTGACCGAGCACAGCGACGCGGAGCACCGGAACGAGCTCTTCGCGCTCCAGTTCGCGATCCAGCAGGTCACGAACATCGTCGCGGCAATCCTGGGCGCGGTGGTGGCGACCTCGATCGCCCGGCTGGTCGGACTCCAGCCGGGCGGCCCGGGGACGTATCGAGTGATCCTCGCGCTGATGATCGTGCTCCTCGTCGCGGCCCTCGTGACGCTGACGCGGCTGCGTGACGATCGCCCGTCGAGACTCCAGCGCCGGCGTCTCCGGACGGCGGGCGAACCCGCTGCCTTCCCGCCGGACCCGCGCCGGTCGCGCGCTCGGTTCGGGCTGGCCGTCGTGGACCGCCGCCGGTTCGTCCGGCTCGTGTTGCCGAACTTCCTCGTCGCGCTCGGAGCCGGACAGGTGATCCCGTTCCTCAACCTGTACGTCCAGCGCCGGTTCGGCCTCGACCTCGCCTCGTTGAACGCCGTCTTCGCCGTGACCAGCATCGGGACGGTCCTCGCGATCCTGGCCCAGCCTCGCCTCGCGCGCCGGTTCGGCCAGATCACCTCGGTCGTCATCGTCCAGGCATCCAGCATCCCGTTCCTCTTCGTCCTGGGCTTCTCGCCCGTGCTCTGGACCGTGATCGCCGCGATGACGGTCCGGAACGCGTTGATGAACGCCGGGAATCCGATCTTCACCGCGTTCGCCATGGAACAGGTCACGCCGGTCGAGCGGGCGACCCTGTCCGCGGCGCTGACGGTCCTCTGGCAGATCGGCTGGGTGCTCGGCGGGTCGTGGTACGCGATCCTCCAGGCGACCGTCGGGTTCGACGCCGGCTACGCGGTGAACTTCATCACCGTGATCACGCTCTACTCGACCGCGACCGCGCTGTCCTGGATGTGGTTCCGGGCGATCGACCGCCGGACCCTCGCCGCGGCGGCCTGATCCGCGGACGCGCCGGCGCGTACCCTGCCCCGATGAGCGTCTGGACCGAGCTCGGCGATCGCGTCTTCGCCCGGCGATATGCCTTCTACGACCAGAACATCGTCGCCGTCCGCGGCGACGACGGGTTCCTCATCGTGGACACCCGCGTCAGCCACCGCCAGGCGGACGAGGTCCTGGCCGACCTCCGCGAGCTGGGCGACCTGCCGGTCCGCGCGGTGATCAACACGCACGGCCACAACGATCACGCGTTCGGCAACCACCGGTTCCGCCCGGCGCCGATCTGGGGACACGCCCGCTGCCGGCGGATGGTTCGCGACACGGGCGAGCGCCAGCGCGCGGCGGTGGCCGCGGCGATCCCGGCGCTGGCCGATGAGCTCGCCGAGGTCGTCCTCGACCCGCCGGATCGGACGTTCGAGGGCGAGTCGATCGCGGTCGACTTCGACGCGGGCGGCCGCCCGATCGAGCTCCGCTACCTCGGCCGCGGCCACACCGACAACGACATCGTGGTCCTGATCCCCGACGCGGACGTGCTCCTCGCCGGCGACCTCGTCGAGAACGGAGCGCCGCCGTACTTCGGCGACGGCTACCCGATGGAGTGGCCGGCAACCGTCGAGCGGATGGTCGAGCTCGCCACCGGCGTCGTGGTGCCAGGCCACGGCGACCCCGGCGATCGGTCGTTCGTCGTCCGCTCCATGGTCGAGATCCGCGGCGTGGCCGAGCTGGCGACGCTCGTCCACCAAGGGACGATCTCCCTCGAGGACGCGGTCCTCCGAACGGCCTACCCGGCCGACGCGGCGCGCGAGCCGCTCGAGCGGGCACTGGCTCAGCTTCGCGGCGAGCTCGACTGAGACCGCCCGGGTCAAATCGCCGACATCCAGCCGGCCCGGCGACACACCACGGCCCATCGCGCGTTCTCACCCGGTGACCCGCGCCCGGTGACCTGCGGGTCCGAGCTCGGAGGGATCGACGTGGTGCTCAGTCGGATCGGAGGCGGGCTGGTCCTGGCGACCTGCGCCTGCATCGTCGTGGCGTTCCTGATCGCATCCGGTCACGGCGCCGTCGGGATCGGGGCCGAAGGATTCGGCGGCCTCGTGGTGATCGGCGCGATGGTGTCGCTCGGGCTCGGCGCGGGCCTGCTTGCGCTGGCCACACCGCCGGATCTCCGCGGACGACTGATCCGCGCCGGGCTCGCCGTCCTCGCTCTCGGGTTGCTGATCCTCGTCCCGTCGGCCGGGGCGCGGATGGACGAGCCGCTGATCTTCGCCCTGCTGATCGGCGGCGCGATCGCATGGCTCGGCGTCATCGTCACGATGATCGGGCTCGTGTGGCGACCCGGCCGATCCAGGCGTCTGGCGATCACGTTCCTGCTCGGCCTGCTCGGCGCAGCCGTCGGCGGAGCGATCGCGAACGTCGACCCGACGTCCGGCCCGCTCGATCCGCTCGGGCTGGCGATCGCCGCCCTGGGCGGCGCGGTGATGCTCGGCAGCGTCGCGACGATCGGCTACATCGCCGTTCGATCGCCGGTACCGGCTCCGGCGAACGGAGCCGGCCAGCCATGAATCTCGGTCGCGTCCTGCCGATCGCCGCGACCGCAGCGCTGCTCTGGGTCGTCGCGCTGCCCGGCGCCGCCGCGGCGAGCACGGAACCGGAGGCGTCTCCGCCGCCGTGCGACCTCCCGACGTCTAGCGTGGTCGCGGGAACGCCGCTCGTGCTGACCGGACCGGCGACGGCGTCCACGGCCGTCGGAGTCATGGCCCGGAGCGAGCTCGGTTCCTTCCGGGAGGGCGCCGTGATCGTGTCCGACGATCGATGGCGCGCGGTGGTCGTGTTCGGTGCCGAGGATCGCGGCTCGTGGACGATCGACGTCGCCGTCGACGGCGTGAACTGCCTGAGCCCGCTGACCGTGACGCTGCCGCCCGGTGTGGTCGCCCCGCCACGACCCACGGACGATCTCGAGGCGGTCGACGCCGCGCCCCGGGTGGTGAACGGGTCGGACGTCCTGGCTGCCGCGGCGCTCACGTTCGCGGCAGTGGTCCTCGGCTCGTACGTCGTGCTCGCGACGGTCTCCGTCGCCGCGGTCCTCGGAGCCCGGCCGATGCGCGTCCGCGCCGTCCGCGTCGCCACCAGGGTCGGGACGTTCTTCGCCGTCCTCGGCACCGTCGTGGGGGTCGCGAGCTTCGTGGCGCTCGTCTACTCGATCGCCCACTTCGATTCCGGGCTCTCGTCGGTCGAGTCGGCCGTCCTGACGATCGTGATGTGGCTCGTGGTCGTCGCCGGCTCCGGGCTCGGCGTCGTCGCCGCCCGGCGGGTGGCGATCGGGCCGCCGCCCGTCACCGACCCGGGCGAAGGATCGTAGGTCGCGCGGCCTCAGCCCTCGACCCGGACGACCCACCGGCCGCGCGACTGCGCCGCGAGGATCGCGTCGAGCGCCGGCTCGAGCTCATCGACGCCGACCTCGGTGACGCCGAGGGCGTTCGCGGCGTCGAGCCCAACCGGCCGGAGATCGCTCGCGATCCGCGTCCAGAGCGCCCGCCGCTCCGCGATCGGCATGTTCGCGGAGTCCATCCCCAGCAGCGCCACCCCGCGGAGGATGAACGGAAGCACGGTCGTGGTGAGCGCGGCCCCACCGGCATTGCCGGACGACGCGACGGCCGCGCCCTGGCGAAGCGTGCGCAGGACGTACGGCAGCGTCGCCGCGCCGACGGTGTCGACGGCACCGGCCCAGCGGCTCGACTCGAGCGGCCGGGGGCTCTCCGCAACGCACTCCTCGCGGGGCACGATCCCGACCGCCCCGAGACCGCGCAGCCGGCTCGCCTCGCGGGCCTTGCCGGTCGCCGCCCAGACTTCGTGGCCGCGCGCGGCGAGGATGGCGACCGCCACGCTGCCGACGCCGCCGCTCGCTCCGGTCACGAGGACCGGCCCATCGCCGGGCCGGAGCCCGCGGTCCTCCAACGCCGCCACCGACATCGCCGCGGTGAACCCCGCCGTCCCGATCGCCATCGCGTCGCGGGGCGACAGCCCGGCCGGAAGCGGCACGACGTAGCTCGCCGGGATTCGGGCGAACGCGCCGTACCCGCCGTGACGGGCGACGCCAAGGTCGTAGCCATGGGCGAGGACCGGAGCGCCGATCGCGACCGTGGGGTCACTCGAGGCGACGACCTCGCCGGCGAGGTCGATGCCCGGGATCAGCGGGCTGATCCGGGCGACCTTGCCCTCGGCGGTGGTCGCGAGCGCGTCCTTATAGTTGACGCTGGACCATCCGACCCGGACCTCGACCTCGCCATCGGGGAGGTCCGCCGCCGAGAACTCGCGGACGCCGCGGCGGACCGAGGCGCCGTCCTCGGCCTTCTCGGCGACGAAGGCCCGGAACGTCTCGGGGATGGCGCTCATCGCCCAAGCCTATCGGGAGGCGCGGATCCGATCCGAGCGGTTGCGGCCGGCGGCGCACGCCGCGTCGACGCGCCCGGGACGTCGTGGGTCAGGGGTTCTCGGTGAAGGGCGGGAACGTTCCGTCGCCGGCGTCGAATTGCTGCTTCAGCCGGTCGTACTCCTGGCGGCGGACGGACGTCGTCGCCGCAGCGGCCGATCCTGCCGCGGGCCGTCCTTCGATCTCGTTCACATCGGCCTTGATACCTTCGGTCCCGGGATCGATCAACAGCCCCGCGAACCGGCCGTTGGTCACCCGGATGAACCGTCCGAGCGGGACGGCCTTGTCCTGGCGGGGTCTGACCTCGACCCAGGCGTCGAACCGCGCGCTGCTGTTCTTCGTCAGCCGGTGGCGCACCACCACCTGGCGGGGATCGGCCAGGGACCGGCCGGCGACCACCGTTCCCTCGCGGACGCGCCAGATCCGCGGTTTCGGGAACGCCCGGAGCGTCTTCACGATCGGCGCGTCGAGCATCATCCCCTCGCGGAACCAGAGCTGCTCGGTGCTCCACCAGGCGGGCTCGAAGTCTGCCCACCGGATCCAGCGTCCCGTGAACGTGTGGTCGTGACGCTCCATGGGATCGAGGATCCGCGTCCGCCCGTCGTCCCAGCCGAGCAGGACGATCCGGTGGCCGCCCTTGAACGCGGGGCTGGGCCGCCGGTGGATCTCCGGCAGCAAGCCGTAGGTCACGCCGCCGACCATCGCCCAGCCCTTCGAGAGACGCTCCTTGACCCGCTCGGGGGACAGGCTCTCGATCTGGACCTTGCGGCCGTAGCGGACCTGCATCGCCTTGACCATGTGGCTGGAGCGGCTGCCGCCCTTCGTGTCGACATCGCCCGAGGCCTTCGCGAGCGCTCGGATCTCGTCGGTCGTCGCCGGCAGCTTGCCGAGCCAGCCCACGTTCGCGCCGTTCAGCAACGAGGTGAACGTGCACGACCAGTACGGCGGGTTCCCGAACACCTCGTTCACGAACGGCGGGAAGTAGGTCGTCCGGCCACCGATCTGGAGATATTGACCCTGCATCGACCGAGCCTCCGCGGGACGACCTGTCGCCTTCGACTTCGAGACGGAACGATGACGAAGGCCCGTCACGCTGCCGTTCTTCGCAGCGAAGGAGCGAGTCATGGTTGACGACGCCGGGGATCCGGTCGCCTCGGCGGCGACGCCCGCGGGCCCGACCCCCACCGATGACCGCCTGTCCGGGCCGCGGCTGTGGTCGGTCGCGTTGATCCTCGGGATCGCGTTCGCCGCGCTGGCAGGCCTCTACCTGGCCATCACCGCCCTGTTCGACGACGCACCGGAGCTGCGCGTCGTCATCCTGCTCCTCGCGGGCCTCGCGGTCGTCACGCTCATCCTGTACCTGGGGACGCTCGTCCTTCGCGCGCTCGATCTGGCGGTCTCGACCGAGGCGCTCGGGATGCCGACAGGGTCGATCCGGGCCCTGATCGCGGTCCTTCTGATCCTCCTGTTCGCGATCGTCGGCTTCGTCGTCTTCCGGTCGGCGAGCACGGGAACGCAGGGCACGTCGCACGGCATCACCCAGGCCCAGATCGACAAGATCCGTGCCGACGGCGCGACGATCGTCAGCCAGAGCCTCGTGACGCCGGCTCCGGGGCAATCCGCACCCGCGGCCGGTGAGGCGATCTACGACGTCGAGACCGTGTCCGGGCTCACGGCGGACGCTCACGACTTCGGTCTCCAGCTCCTCTCGACGACGATCACCCTCGTCGTCGCGGTGGCCGGCTTCTACTTCGGGGCCCAGACGGTCAATCAGGCCGGCAAGGACACGCGCGAGCAGCTGGGACTGATCCAGGCCGCTCGAGCGGCGCGCCGCGCCGAGATCATCGGCGCGGTGCCCGAGCCCGCCGGAGGTCCCGCGCCCGAGGATCGCGGCGACGAACCCGAGATCTCCGACGTCGACGGTGTCGACGGGCCGGACGGGCCGGACGGGCCGGACGACGGCAACGAGCCGCCGCCCGATGGCGCTCCCGACGGCGGGCCCGAGACAACGCCTGACGGAGGTCCGGCGAATCCGCCGGCCGGCGAGGCGAAGACGCCGCCACCCGGCGGTGTGAAGACGCCGCCACCCGGCGGTGTGAAGACGCCGCCGCCGGCGAACGCGAAGAATCCGCCGCCGGCCGGGAAGAAGCCGGCCTAGGTGTTCTTCCCCATCAGGTTGTTGACGGGCACGCGGCTCATCGGCGGCTGCCCGGACAAGCTCCAGTGTGGTCGACGGTAGTTGTAGAAGTCGAGGTAGGCGGGGAGGAGCGCGATTCGCTCGGCGGTGTCCCGGAA
>DASSMI010000177.1:0-18725 GCA_035688935.1 Candidatus Limnocylindrales bacterium
ACGACGGCGCCACGCCACCTGTCCGCCGTGCCGTTCGATCCCGACCCCGACCCGGCCGGCGCGATCCAGATCCTCGGCAGCGGCGTGTACATGGGCGGGAACCGCCCGATCGAGACGGGGAACCGCTACCTCCTCGGCCGCGTCGGCGCCGAGCTCCAGATCCTGGGACCGGTCCATCTCGACGCCGGCCGCGTCGCCGATCGATTGCCGATCCGCGACATCGAGGTGTTCCTCCTCGACGGCCGCCTCCTCATCGGCAGCCGGGATGACCGCAAGGACGTCACGATGGCCTTCGTGGCGGTCTCCCTGGAACGCGGCGTCGATCTCGACGCGATCTTCGGTGCACCGACCCATCCGGCGTCCACGTCCGCCGGCGGATGAGCCGGCTCGCCGCCCGGGTCTCGCCGGAGATCGTCGCGGGCATCCTGAGCGTCGCCGTCATCGCCCTGCTGGTCGGCGTGCGCGTCCCGAGCGCTCCAGCGCCCCAGCCGGGGGCCAGCGAGACGCCGGGTCCGTCGGTCGCGCCGTCGCCGTCGGACGGGCTCTCCGCGGCGGTCCGCTCGGCCCTCGAGACGGTGGTCCTCATCAACGGCCGGCTGGCCGACGCCGGCCATGAGCTCGAGGGAGAGCTCGCGCGAGCCGATCCGCGCGCCCCGGAGATCGCCGTCGTCCTGCCTCGGATCGTCGCCCAGACGACCGCGATCGGCCAACAGGTGACGGTCCTCGTGGCGGATCCGCGGACCGCGAGCCTGGGCGCCGACCTGGTCACCGCGTACGGGACGCTCGCCGATCTCATCCGGACCGCGCTCCGCGAGAGCGTCCAGAACCAGGCGGCCTACACCCAGGCCGGCAAGACCTCCGTGGCGCTCATCCACAAGCTCGAGCCGCTCACGGCGCGTGCCGAGGCGATCCTCCGGGGCAGCCTCCAGACGCGTCCCCCGACGGCCTCGCCGTCGGTCAGCCAGGCACCGAGCGGCTCGGGCGCGGGGTCGCCGGAGCCATCGTCGGCGTCCAACCCGCCGTCGGTCGCCCCTTCCGCCGCGGAGGGCGGGTTGATCGTCAACGCCGGCTTCGAGGCGGGACCGGAGCCGTGGGTCCTTCGGGTGATCCCGGAAGCAGCGGCTCAGCTGACGATCGACAAGGCGGACCCGGGCACGGGAACGGCCTCGGCCCGGGTCGACATCACGACCGGCACGGAGGCGCGATCGGGCATCAGCCTGGTCCAGACCGCGGTCCCGATCCGAGCCGGCCAGAGCTACATCGTCCGGATGATGGTCCGGGCCGCGGATGCCCGCGATCTGCGGATCCGGCTGTCGGCGACGAACGGCGACACGTACGTCGCGCGCGTCCTCCCGGTGACGACGACCTGGACGACCGTGTCGTTCACGTTCGATGCGCTCGTCGACGACCCGGCGGCCGAGCTCGGGATCGACCTGGGTCGATCCGATGCGACCGTCTGGATCGACGGGGTCGCGCTCAGCCCGACCGGCTGAGCCCTCGCCGCAGGGCTTGCCGCTCCGGGTCTCGCGCGGACCGGGCCCGTCGGGTCAGCGGGCGAGGGTCCGACGGCGCGAGACGTGCCAGTCCACCTGGGCCTCGAGGCCGGCGCGCGCGCCCGTCGTGGCCCGGAAGCCGAACGCCGCCTCGGCCTTCGTCGTGTCGGCCGCCGTCCGGCGCTGGTCGCCGTCCCGGGCGGGCGCATGGTGGATCGTCGGTTGGATCTCGAGCGCGCTCGCGATCGCCGCGATCGCCTCGTTCAGCGTGATCTCCTCGCCACCGGCGATGTTGTAGACCTCGCCGGTCGCGGCGCCGTCGATCGCCGCGATCGTGCCGGCCACGCAATCCGCGATGAAGGTGTTCGAGCGCGACTGCTCGCCGTCGCCGAAGACCGTGATCGGGCGGCCGTCGAGCAGTGCCTCGGTGAAGAGGTGGTACGCCATGTCCGGCCGCTGGCGAGGCCCGAAGATCGAGAAGTAGCGGATGATCGACGCGTCGAGGCCGCGCGAGGCGACGTTGGCGAGCACGAGGTGTTCGGCGGCGAGCTTCGTGACGCCGTAGGGCGAGATCGGCCGGGTCGGCGTCGTCTCGTCGCCGACGGCATCCCGTCCGTACACCGACGACGTCGACGCGTGGAGCAGCCGCGGCACCCGCCGATCGAGGACCGCCTCGATGAGCCGGTGCGTCGCGAGCAGGTTGCACGTCGTGTAGAGCTCGACGTCGGTCCAGCTCCGGACGAGGCCCGGCATCGCGGCCAGGTGGACGACCGCGTCGGCGCCGTCGACGAGATCGACGAGGTCCCCGGAGCGGAGGTCCAGCTCGCGGAACGTGAAGCGGTCGTGCGCCCGGGCGCGCGCGAGGTTGGCTTCCTTGACCTCGCGGCCGTAGTAGTCGATGAAGGCATCCACACCGACGACCTCGTGGCCGCCGGCGAGGAGCGCTTCGGACAGGTGGGAGCCGATGAAGCCGGCAGCGCCGGTGACGACGAGTCGCATGGCCGCGAGCCTACCGGGTGACGACGACGCGGTCGACCGTGAGCCCTAGGTTCGCGCGGCCGGCCGACGTCTGGACGCAGATCGAATCGACCGACGTCGCGGTCGGGTCGCGGAACCGGATCCCCGTGACGTGGACGAGGGTTCGCCCGCCCGGAAGCGAGAGGTCCCAGTCGTAGGTGCGCCGGGCCCAGTTCACCCGCACGGTCGAGCGGTACCAGGTCCCGACCTTCCACGCGACGGCCGTCCGGATCTTGGCAGCGCCGGCGTAGTAGGCGAAGGTGCCACCGCTCCCGAACCGCACGAGCGCGGCCTCGCTGCCGTGGAGCCGCAGGCTCGTGATCGTCGCGTCGGACGTGCCGAGTCCGTCGAGCCGGACGAGGACCGTCGCGGAGAGCGTCCCGGTCGACACCTCGCCGAACGTCTTGCAGGCGCGAACGTTGTCGGCCGCCGTGGACCGGAGCGTGAGCACCGAGCCGTGGCCGGTCGCCGTCCGGACGACGATCCGGCTCGCCGGGTCGCCGCTCCGCGGCAGCCAGCCATTCGGCGCCGTGACCCCCGGTTTGAAGACGTCGAACGTGTCGTTGACGACCGCGAGCGGCAGCCCCGCGACGCGCCCGCCGTCCCCGCTGCCCGACGGCTCGGGCGAGGTCCCGCTCGGAGCCGGGCTCGCGCTCGGCGTCGTGCCGGGCCCGCCCGCGGTCGCCAGCCGGATCACCGTGTGGACGTACCGGCCGACGGTCGCATCGAAGCCGACGGCCACGACCTCGTCGGTCGACGGCCCGGCGGCGACGTGCGGACCGCCGAGATCGAGTGACGAGATCCCGACCGGCGCGGCGAGCGGCGTCCCGGGTCCCGCCTCGAACTCGAGGCGATCCGGGTTCGACCGCTTCACGACCCAGGCCGATCCCGTCGACCCCTGTGTCGCGACGAGATCGATCTCGCCCGTGTCGGCCGTCGCCAGGATCGCCGACGAGCCGTGGCGGTCCTCGACGCGGCCGGCGACCGTCGCCGTCCAGGTCCCGCCCGCATCGCGGCGGGCAACGGTCAGGCGCGCCGCGGCCGGACTCGCGACGGAACCACGCACGTCGCCGGCCACGCTCACGAGGACGGAGCCGTCCGGGCCTGCGACGGCGGAGATGGGGTCGCGCAGCAGCGGCATGTTCGAGGAGATCGTCTCGACCGGCGACCACGCGGCGCCCGCGTCCGTGTCGGCCCGCCAGACGAAGCGGACGGCGTTCTCGGTCCGTGCGGTCCACGCGAGCCCCATCCGGTCGGGACCGAACGCGAGCAGCGCCACGACATCGTCGTTGTCCAGCGCGCCGGCCCCGGGGATCGGCGTGGCTGCGGTCCAGTTCGCATCGTTCGTCGTGGAATGCGCGACTTCGAGCGCACCGTCGCGGACGACGGCGAGCCACAGACGGCCCGAGCCGTCGCGGGCCAGCGCCATGGACCGGACGCCGCGGTCGGTCAGCTGGATCGGGAAGTCCGGATCGGGCCGGAAGCCGGTCGACGGATCGGCGGTGTAGCGCGACAGCCGGACGCCGCTCCCGACCGCCCGGTCGCGGACGACGCTGGCGACGTAGAGGTGGTTCGCGGCCCACAAGGTGTCGGCGACCGCACCCGGCCGCTCGTCCACGATCCGGCCCGTGTCCCGGAACGCCGCGCCGTCCGCCGACAGCCGGTACAACCGCGTCTGGCCGGTGGGCGGATCGAGGAGGGCGGCCCACCACCGGCCGTCGGCGAGCGCGATCGGATGCAGGGTCGTGGGTCCGAGCGGGTCGGCGGGAGCTCCGGCCACCGCGGCGTCGAGGTACGCCCGGCTCTCGGGCGGGCCCGAGACCGGCGCGGGCTCGTCGGACCGGCCCGCGGCCGACGTCGGCGCCGGGGACGGCGACCCACGGGTCGACCGGTCGGCGCCGACGAGGGCGAAGCTGATGGCGGCGACGAGGACCGTTCCGAGGCCGACGATCAGGGCGGCGGCGACGGGTGGGCGCCGACGCCGGCCGGGGAGCCCCGAGGCGGACGGTGTCACGGGAGCGTCACCGGGAGACGGCCCGTATCATCGCGCCGTGGCCGAGATCATCATCGCGATCGTCGTCGCGCTCGTCGTGGGCTCGCTCGTGCTCGTGATCGTGCGCCAGACGCCGGACCAGCCCGTCCCGGCCGCGCGCGCGACCGTCGGGATCGTCGCCGGCGTGATCGGCGCCCTGCTGATCCTGACGAACATCACGGATCTGATCCCCGACTCGTTCGAGGCGGCGGTCGGACCGATCGGCGTGGTGGCCCTCACCGCGGGCCTGCTCCTGCTCACGGCGTGGAAGCTGGCGAGCTGAGCGAACCCGCGTCGAGCCGGACGAGCTCGTCGACGGCCACGGTGCGTCCCGCACCGCCCGATGCCCGGATCACGACCGTGTGCGAGCCGGGCGTCGTCCAGTGCAGCGCGTCGAGGACCTGCCGCGCGCGGTAGGCGTTCGCTCGGAGCGAGATCCGGTCCGCCAGCTTCCCGTCGACGATGACCTCCATCTCGCCACGCGTCGGTCCGACCGGTCCGATGATCAACAGGTCGCTCGCGGTCCCCTTCCATGTCGCGCTCGCGCCGGGCTGGTCGGTGGAGAGGGCCGTCCCCGAGCTGTAGCCGTCGCCGCCCGCCATCGACCACGCCCCGTGGAGCGCCAGGGTCGTGGAGCGGGCATCGATCCGGGCGGTCGTGACGTCGCGCAGCTCGAGCCATGGACCCGTGACGCCGTCGCGGGTGAGCCGGCCGCGGTAGCTCACGGTGCCGGGCGAGCGCGCGTCGATGATCGACCCGCGGTCGCGGTCACTCGCGACCAGGCCGTGCCACGATCCCGCGCTCGACCACTCGAGCCGCACGCGATCGGCACTGCGCGGCGCGGACCAGGACACCCGGACGGCGACGTCGCCCATCGCGGCGCTCACGACGAGCCGAGCGCGGATCGCGGTGAGGACCGGCGGGGCGGGATCGTCGGGCGACGCGGACGGCTCGGACGACCCGCCCGCGGACGGCTCGGCCGACGAGGACGGGCTCGGCGACCCGGCCGCCGTGATCGGGTCGATGGGAACCCCGTTCGTGAAGGTCGTCCAGCGGATCGCGGAGTGGCCGCGGTCGCCATAGGGCCGGACCGCGAGGACGAGCGGGGCCCACGCGGGATCGCGCCAATGGGCATAGGCGAGCTCCCAAGCCGGCCCGGGAGCCGGGACCTCGGCGTTCGCCGCGTCGGGCCATTCGGCGGGATGCGCGCAGAAGTACGCGAGCCGGTCGAGGGCGATCTTCAAGGAGCCGCCTCCCGCGCCGACGGCATCCCAGAGATCGATCCCGCGGCGTTCCGCGATCTGGGCCACAGCGAGCTTGTACTGGAGGGCCTCCTGCGTGTACGAGATCCCCGCGGTCCCCCGCCGGGACTCCTCCGGGATCCGCCCGCTCGGTTCGATCAGGTCCAGCGACGACCGCCACTTGTCGATCGCGGCCCCGAACGCGGCTTCGTCGCCGAGGTAGTCGGCGACGGCGACCCGCATGAACGTGCCGGCGTCGCCCCAGTTGTTCGGGCGCTCCGATGCCGCCGGCAGGATCACCGAGCGGAGCCAGGACCGGAATGCCGTTGCCCGGTCCGTCGTCCACGCCGGCGAGTCGGCGATGAGGCTCGCACCGAAGACGAACCCGGGCGCTGCCCGGCTGATCGAGAGGGTCGTGTGGCAGCCACCGCTGTCGGTGCAGGTGTCGTCCGCCCAGTGGACGGTCTCGACCCACGACGAGATCGTCTCCGCGGCGCCCGTCGCGAACTGCTCGTCCCCCGTCGCGACGTACGCGAGCCCGAGGCCGTACACCCGGGTCGCGTCATCCACCAGCTCGTTGTCGTTGCCGACGACGACGAGGGGCTGGACCGGATGCGGCGCGGCATGGACCGCGGTCGCGGCCCAGGTCAGGAGATCGTCGGCGGCGAGGGCCATCGGCGCGACACCGCGCGCGGCCTCGGCAGCGCGTTCCCGGATGACGTCGATCGAGGCGAGCGTGCCGGCCACGCCGACCGCGGGGCTGCTGACGGGTGAGCCCACCGGTCGTTGTCCCGGCCCCGACCCGAGCGTCGCGACCAGCACGCCCACGAGGACCGCACCGACCGCGACGGCCGGCCAGACGCGACGTCGCCGGAAGGGCTGCGCGCGGCGCTGGCGCCGAATCGGGCGTTCTGGCAGCGTCGCATCGCCTTCCGTTGGCACGGCCGCGGACTCGAGCGGCGATTCATGGTGCCGGGCGACACCGATTTCTTCCGAGCCCGTCGACGGGGAGGTCTCGGTCTCGGTCTCGGAGCTGGGTTGAGCGTCTCCCGGCGCGGGCTCCGGCCACGCACCGGCGACCGGGGCGTCGCCGTCCGGCGCCGCGCGGTCCGTTCGTGGCGCCGCCGGCGGAGGGACCACGCGCCTGCCGAGATCGGTCGCGCGGCGCTGCGAGGGGACGACGACATGAGCGTCGTCCGACGTCGGGTCACGCTCGCTCCACGAGGCCGCCGCGGGATCGTCCTGATCGTCGTGGAGCGGCTCGGCTCGGGGCGGCTCGTCGGGTCGACGGGGATCGGACGACATGGGACCTCGGCGAGCTCGCAACCGGCCGGTATTGTAGCCTCCCCCTCCGCCACGTCCCGCCGAGCCCCCTGGGAGACCGATGGATCCGGACCCGCGTCACGAGACCGAGCGTCGCAAGTGGGACGCGCACGCTCACGCCTCGCTGCCGCGCCTGGAGGATCTCCGCGCGATCCCACCCGGGACGACGTTCCGGACCTATACGACGGGCCGTCTCCTGCTGGACGGCATGGCCGACTTCCTCGGCGACCTCGACGGACGCGAGGTCCTCGAGTACGGCTGCGGTCTCGGAGAGCTGACGATCGTGCTCGCCAGGAGCGGCGCTCGCGTCACCGCGTTCGACTTGTCCTCGGCGAGCGTCGACGTCAGTCGTCGCCGGGCCGAACGCGAAGGTGTGGCCGATCGGGTCTCGTTCCTGGTCGCCGCCGGCGAGTCGCTGCCGTTCCCCGACGGCTCGTTCGATCTCGCCGTCGGCAAGGCGGTGCTCCACCACCTGGAGCCGGCCGCCGCTGCCCGCGAGCTCGTCCGCGTTCTCCGGCCGGGCGGCCGCGCGGCGTTCTCGGAGCCACTCGGGATGAACCCGCTCCTCGTCTTCGCACGGGCCCACCTGCCGTATCCCGGCAAGCACGAGCGGGGCGCGGATCGGCCGCTCACCCGAGCAGACCTCGACGCGTGGCGCGCGCCGTTCGAGCGGGTCCGGATGCACCCGGTCCAGCTCCTGAGCATGGTCGAGCGCGCCCTCGGCTTCGGGCATCCGATCGGGCCGCTCCGGACGCTCGATCGCCTGCTCCTCCGCCGCTGGCCCGGCCTGGGACGGTTCTGCCGCTACGGCATCCTGCTGTTCGAGACGAGCGGTGCCGCTGTCTCAGTCGGTGTCGAGGCTGGCCGCGCTGGCGCGGGCACCATCGACGCCGGCGTCGACGTTGCTGAGAGCGGCACGCGCCCGCCCGAGGAAGTGCGCGTCGAGCAGCCGACGTTCCAGGCGCCGAACCCGCCCGGCTCCCTCGAGGCGGGTGAGACGTGACGACCACTTGTCCAGCACGAGCAGGAACTCGTACGTCGCGATCGGCGACCGCGGCACGTCGGAGCCGCCGCCGTAGCCGGCCAGGAAGTGCTCCTCGAGGAGGCGCACCGGCCTGCGCAGGATTCGCCCGCCAGTCAACGCGGTCTGCCGCCCGGAGTGGAGCGCCACGAGGAACGTGGCCAGGTCTTCGTAGATCGGCGCGCGCCAGCGCCCCAGGAGATCGATCACGGTCAGCCGGCCGTCGGGCCCCACGATGACGTTCCGCGGGGCGAAGTCACCATGGGTCGGTCGGACCGGCAGCGGGTCGGGCAGCCTGGACGTCGCCTCGATCGCCCGGGCGACGAGATCCGACAGCGCGGCGCTCGCCCGTTCCTCGAGCAGGAAGTCGCCGAACTCGCGCAGCGCGCGGGCGATGTCCGCGGCACGGGTCTGGCGGGCCGGGAGGTCCGGGTCGAACGGAGCGTCGTGGAAGGCGCGCAACCACTCGCCGGTGCGCTCGACGAGGATCTCGGGTGGGACCGAGCTCCGCTTGGCGCGGGAGACCCGCGAGATGCGTGACAGCGTCCGCCCGAGCGACACGCCTTCGTGCGTCAACATCGCGAGCGCCATCCCGTCGTCGACGACGCCGAGCGGGTGGAGGACGTCGAACCGGTCCGTCCCCGCCGCCCCGAGCCGCTCCTCGACACCGCGCAGGGCGCGCAGCTCCAGGTTCGCCCGCTCGTGCGGCTCCGTGATCGGGACGAGGCGCGGCCGGTTGCCCAGACGCGTTGCGGGCCCGCCGTCGGGGGTCGCCTTGACGAAGATCCGGTATCGGGGCGGGTCGCCGACCGTCAGGCGGAGGATCCGCGACGACAGCCGCCGCCGGACACGCGTGATCGCCACCGGTCCGTGGACGGGCGCGTCCGGGAGCCATTCGGGCAGCTTCGCCTCGACCTCGGCGACGATCCGGGCGGCTCGGGCGTCCACGACGGGCAGGGTAGCAGCGGGTTTCGGCGAGGCGAAGCGCCCATCGGTGGCCGCCGCGCCCTCGACACTCGCATCGCCCGCTCCATGACCCGCGACGCGACACCGCCGCGGGCGACGGTTCGCTCCGACGCGGCCGGGGAGGACGCCGGGGATCCGGACGTCGAGGAGCCGCGAGCTCCGGTCGTTCCGGCGGCGGAGACCGGGCTCGTCGCGAACGCGGCGACGGCGGAAGCGGCGGCGATCGCGGACGAGGCGCGTCACTTCCGCGGGTCGACGCTCCTGGCCCTGGGACGATTCATCGGGCTCGCCCTCGACTTCGCCACCCAGGTCCTGATCGTCCGGGCGCTGGCACGGACCGACTACGGCGCGTTCGCGTTCGCCCTGTCGGTCAGCTCGCTGGCCGCGACGGTCGGTCTGGTCGGGCTCGACAAGACGATCTCGCGGTTCGTCCCGATCTACGAGCAGACCGGCGATCAACGCCGGCTCGCCGGATCGCTCGTGGTCGCGGTCAGCACGGTCGCCTTCCTCGGGGCCGCGATGCTGCTGGCGATGATCGGGCTGTCGTCGGCGGCGGGCGCGGAGCTCGTCGAGAACGAGCTGGCCCGGCGCCTGCTCCTGATCCTCTTCCTCCTCGCCCCGATCAGCGCGCTGGACTCGCTCCTCCTGTCGTGCTTCGCCATCTTCGGCAGCGCCCGCTCCATCGCGCTGCGCCGCCATGTCGTCGCACCGCTCCTCCAGCTCGGTGCGGTGGCGATCGTGCTCATCGCCGACCAGCCGCCTGAGGCCCTCGCCATCGGCTATGTCGTGGCCGGCGCGCTCGGCGTGGGGTTGTTCGCGGTCCGCCTGCTGGGGCTGCTCCGGCGCAACGGGATCCTCGATCGGATCCGCCGACGCGACATGATCCTGCCGATCGGCGCCCTGTTCCGGTTCAGCCTGCCGCTGCTCTCGTCGGACGTCGTGTTCCTCCTCCGGACGTCGGCCGTCGTGATCCTCCTCCAGTACCTGGCGACGTCATCGGAGGTCGCCGCGTACGGCGCCGTCCTGCCGCTGGCGAAGCAGAACCTCCTCGTCTACCAGAGCTTCTCGTTCCTGTTCGTGCCGGCTGCTGCACGGCTGTTCGCCCGGCACGAACGGGAACGTCTGCACGACCTGTACTGGCGCACATCGGCCTGGATCGCGGTCGCGACGTTCCCCGCCTTCGCGCTGACGCTGTCGCTCGCGGAGCCGCTCACGACTCTCCTGTTCGGGCCGCGCTACGCGGACGCCGGCGCCGTCCTGGGCGTCCTGGCGGTTGGGCACTACGTCAACGCAGCGCTCGGGTTCAACGCGCTCACCCTGCGGGTCCAGGGAGCCGTCCGGCACATCGTGGCCGTCGACGTCCTGAGCGCCGTCGTGAACGTCCTCGCGAGCCTCGTCCTCATCGGACGATTCGGCGCGCTCGGCGCCGCGCTCGCCACGACGGTGACGCTGATCCTCCAGAACATCCTGTACCAGGCCGGGCTGGTGCGCGGCCCGATCGGCTGGCCCGAGCGACGGACCCTGGGCGTCTACGTGCAGCTCGGCGTGGTCGCGGCGGTGCTCCTCGCGATCCAGTCGATCCTGGCCCTGCCGTTCATCCTCGGTCTCGTGGTCGCCGGCGCCGCGTCACTCCTGGTCGTGCTCCTGAACCGCGCCACGCTCCGCCTGGACGTGTATTTCCCGGAGCTGCGGAAGGTCCCGGTCCTGTCGCGGATCCTGAGGTCGGATGTTGCCTGACGCGACGGCGCCGGCAGCCGACCTGACCGACCCGCTCCCGCCCGTCGTCGACCTCGACATCCGCGGCCGAGCGGTCGTGCGCCTCGTCGACGCGGGCACCCCCGAGCTGCGTGCGATCCGGCGTCAGCTGGGACCGTTGCCCGTTCGCGATCGACCGGCCGAGACCGAGCCCGACCTGACGATCCGCTTCGTCGACCGGCTCGAGCGCCCCGGCGCCGTCCGCCGGATCGGCCTCGACGCGCAGCTCGTCGACGACGCTTTCGTCCTCACCCGCGGGAAGCGCCAGCGGGACGTCCGGGTGGAGGTCCCGGTGGGCCGGCTCGGCTCGGGTCCCGCGACGATCGTCGCGGGGCGAGGTGGCGCCCCGATCCCGTTGCTCCTGCCGATGCTCGCGGCCGGGCTGCTCGCCCGCGGCGTCGCGACCGCCCATGCCAGCGCGTTCCTCGTCGACGGTCGCGGCGTGCTGGTGAGCGGCTGGGCGAAGGGCGGCAAGTCCGAGACGCTGCTGGCGTTCCTGACCCGCGGTGCCCGCTACGTCGGCGACGAGTGGCTGTTCGTCGACCCGACCGGACCGGCGATGTTCGGCACGCCCGAGCCGATCCGGCTGTGGGATTGGCAGCTGGCCCAGGTCGAGACGTTGCGCCGGCGTGTCGGTCGCGGCGACCGGCTTCGGCTGATCGGGGTCGACGGGCTGTCCCGCGCCCTGAGCGGGATCGGCCGGGCCGGACCGATCGGGCAGAGCGCGGTCGGCGAGGCGGCCCGACGGGCCGGAGCGATCGTCGACCGCCAGCGGTCGCGCCAGTTCGCGGTCGAGGACCTGTTCGGACCGGCGGCGATCCACGCCGGACCCGCTGCGATCGATCGCGTCGTGCTGGTGGCGGGATCGACCGAGGATCGCATCCGGACGGGCGTCGATCCGGCCGAGGCCGCCGCACGCATCGCGGCGACGTCGGCCCACGAGCTGCTCGACCTGGAGGCCCTCCGACTCGCCTACCGTCACGCCGTCCCGGGCGCACCGACCGCCGGCCTCGAGGCCCTCGAGGTTCGCCTGGCTGCGATCTACGCCCGAGCGTTCGCGGACGTTCCGATCATCGAGGTCCAACACCGCCATCCGCCGGACATCGCCAACCTCCATCGGCTGATCGCGCCGGCCCTCTGACCGGCTGGTGCGTCCCATCAACGAAAATCCGCGTCCGACCCCACCGGACCGCACCACCGATCGATGAAGGTCCGGCGCCGGTTCGCCGTTCGTCCCATACACTGCGGGCGTCCCGTCCGGCGGCTCGCCGGCACGCGAGCCGGGGAGCCTCGACGATCGCATGAGCCACACGAAACGCCGTCCGGATGACCTGCCACCGACCATCGCGATGATCGGTCCGGACGGGAGCGGCAAGTCGACGATCGCCCATCGAGTGACCGCCGCGCTGCCGGTGCCCACGCGCTACGTGTACATGGGCGTCAACCTCGAGTCGAGCCGCGAGATGCTGCCGACGACGCGTCTCGTGCTCTCGGCGAAGCGCCGCGCCGGGCGCCGGCCCGACATGACGGCCGGGTCGGCGAACAAGCGCGCCGGCGTCCTCGGGACGGTCCGATCCGTCGTCCGGATCACGGCCTGGATCGCCGAGGAGTGGTACCGGGCCGCGATCGCCGCCCGAGCCCGCCGGCGCGGCCAGGTCGTGATCTTCGACCGGCACTTCTTCTGCGACTACTACGCGACCGACGTCCGGCCGCCCGAGCCGGGCGCCGTCGATCGCCCCCGGCCGCTCGCATCGCGGCTCCACGGGGCCGTCCTCCGCCGCTGGTACCCGCGGCCCGACGTGACCTTCCTCCTCGATGCACCGGCGGCGGTGCTCTTCGCGCGGAAGGGCGAGGGGACGATCGAGTCGATCGAGCGGCGGCGGGCGGAGTACCGGGACCTCGCGGACGTCCTGCCGAACTTCACCACGATCGACGTGGACCGACCGATCGAGACGGTCGTCGCCGACCTCGTCGACCGGATCGGGGTCATCGTCGCGGGGGCACCCACCGTCGGCGAGCCGCTCCCGAGCGGGGCAGTCCGATGAGGCTCCTCGTCGCCAGCCCGATCCACGCCGATGCCCTGGGGGCGCTCCAGGAGGAGCACGACGTCCGGCTCGCGATCGGGGCGCCGGAGGCCGAGCTCGCAGCCGCCGCCAGCGATCGCGAGGCGATCATCTTCCGCAGCGGCGTCACGATCGGGCCCGACGCGCTCCGGGCGGCCGACCTGCGGCTCCTCGTCCGGGCCGGGTCCGGCCTCGACAACCTGGATCTCCAGCTGGTGCGGGATCGGGGCATCGAGCTCCACCGGATCCCCGGGCCCGGCGCCCAGGCGGTCGCCGAGCTGACGTTCGGGCTGATGCTCGGGCTCGCCCGCGGGATCGTCCATGCCGATCGCCAGCTCCGGCTCGGTCACTGGATCAAGTCCGAGCTCGTCGGCTACAACCTCCGCGGCAAGCGCCTCGGGATCATCGGACTCGGCTCGATCGGGACGCGCGTCGCGCAGCTCGGCGCGGCCTGGGGCATGCGGCCCATCGGGTGCGTCGACCACGCGACCGACGAGCGCCGGGCGGCGTTCGCGGACAAGGGCATCGAGCTGACCGACCTCGACACCGTCCTGTCCGAGGGCGACTTCGTCACGATCCACGTGCCCCTCGGCGGACCCACCCGGAACCTGATCGGCGCCCCGGAGCTCGCCCGCATGCGCCCGGGTGCCTACCTCGTGAACATCGCCCGCGGCGGCGTCGTCGACGAGGCGGCGCTGTTCGAGGCCCTGGCCCCGCGCGGCCACCTCCGCGGCGCGGCGCTCGACGTCCACGTCGCCGAGGGCGAGGGCCGGGTGTCGCCGCTGGCCGAGCTGCCGAACGTGATCCTGACGCCGCATATCGGCGCCCAGACGATCGATGCCCAGGAAGAGATCGGGCGGGAGATCGTGGCCATCATCCGCCGCTTCAGCGGCACTGCAGAGGATCGATCGATGACCGAGACCGAGGGCAGCCTCGCATGACTCGTGGGACGGACAAGCGGCGGCGACTCCGCGACGGATTGGCCGGGAACCGCGCGGTCGTCGCGGTCGGCGCCCACGACGCGCTGACGGCGAAGCTCATCGGCACCTACGGGTTCGACGCGGTCTGGGTCAGCGGACTTGGAGTCGCGACGATGGCCCATGCCCTCCCCGACGTGAACCTGACCACGTTCTCCGAGGCGCTCGCCGCTGCCCAGCGGATCGACGCCGCCACCGATCTTCCGGTGATCGCGGACTGCGACAACGGATTCGGCGGCCTCGGCAACGTCGTCCGGACGCTCGTCGAATACGAGCGGGCCGGGATCGCCGCGATCAGCATCGAGGACAACCTGTTCCCCAAGCGGAACAGCCTCCTGGGCGCGGACACGAAGCGCGAGCTGCTCCCGATGCGAGAGCAGGCCCGCCGGCTGGCCGCGGCCAAGCGCGCGCAGTATGGCGACGACTTCGTCCTCATCGCCCGCGTCGAGAGTCTGATCGCCGGCCACGGCGTCGAGGATGCCTGCGCCCGGGCGGACGCCTACGTCGATGCGGGCGTCGACGCGATCCTCATCCATTCGCGCGACAAGACGCTCAGCGAGATTGACGGCTTCCTCAACTCGTGGAAGGGTCTCGGGAAGACGCCGCTCGTGTGTGTCCCGACGCTGTTCCCCACGTTCACCGCGGACGAGCTGTACGCGCGGGGCTTCAACCTGGTGATCCTCGCGAACCAGCCGATGCGGGCGGCCGTCGGGGCGATCGAGACGACGCTCGCTGGTCTCGCCCGTGCCGGCCGCGCGGCCGACGTCGAGGCCGACATCGTGCCGGTCGACCACATCTTCGACCTCGTCGACACAAAGGCGGCGATCGCGCTCGAGGACGAGGGAGCCGGTTGACGGTCCTCGCTCCGTCACGGGCGGGCCGGCCCGTCCGGTTCCGGACCGACGAGCCCGCGCCCGCGGTCATCGTCGGGCTCGATTGCATCACCGGGTTGCAGACCGCCCGGCTCCTCGACGCCCGGGGGATTCCGGTCGTGGGCCTGGTGGCGGATCCCGGTCACTTCTGCGCCCGAACGCGCGTGCCGCGGTTCATTGCCCAGGGCGAGCTTCGCGGCGACGGCCTCGTCGCGTCGCTCGAACGGCTGGCCGAGGAGCTGCCCGGGCCGGCGGTCCTGCTCCCGTGCACCGACGCGGCGGTGCTTGCGATCTCCGGCGCCGCGGACCGCCTCGGCGGCCCGTACCGCTTCGTCCTTCCCGAGCACGATGTCGTCGTTCGGCTCATGGACAAGGTCCCGTTCGCCGAGCACGCCCTCGCCAACGACCTGCCGATCCCCCCGACGATGATCCTCCGGTCACGGTCGGACGCGGTCGAGGCCGCGCGACGGCTGCCCATGCCGGCGGTCATCAAGCCCGGCCTGAAGACGGCGGCCTGGGTCGCCGCGACGAAGGCGAAAGCGATCCCCGTCAGGACCCCGGACGAGCTCCTCGCGACGTGGGACCGGGCTTCGGCGTGGAGCGACGTCCTGATCGCCCAGTCCTGGGTCGCCGGCGGCGAGGACGCCCTCTTCTCCGTGAACAGCTACCACGACTCGACGGGTCGACCGCGAATCGCCTTCGTCGCGCGGAAGCTCCGCCAATGGCCCGTCGACACCGGCACGAGCAGCCTGGGCGAGGAGGTCCGCGACGACAAGGTCCGCGACATCGCGCTGCGCGTCCTGGGCTCGGTCCCGTACCGCGGTCTCGGATACGTCGAGATCAAGCGCGACGCCCGGACAGGGCGCCCCCAGATCATCGAGCCGAACATCGGCCGCCCGACCGGTCGCTCGGCCATCGCCGAGCGCGGCGGCGTGGAGCTCGTGCTCAGCGCCTACCGCGATGCGCTCGGCCAGGACCTGCCCGCGGCCACGGAGCAGCGCTACGTCGGGGTCAAGTGGATCTACTGGCGCCACGACATCCAGTCCGCGCTGGTCCACGCGCGACGGGGCGAGCTGACACCGGCCGGCTGGCTTCGCTCGGTTCGCGGGCCGCGGATCGAGGCCGTCGGGTCGCGTCGCGACCCGGGCCCGTTCGTCGCGGACGTGGCCAACACTGCCGTGGCCGTCGGCCGCGGCTTCGGCCGCGCCGTCGCTCGCGGCGTGGGCCGCGCGGTGGGCCGCCGGCTGACCCGCGCGTCTCGCGGCTGACGGCCGGACGTGCGCGGCTCGGCGGCCATCCGGTCGATCGCAGGTCTGCCGGTCGCGGACCGGATCGTGCGGGCGCTCGCGGCCGTCGCGCCGCGCCGGCGCGACACGCTCGCGGTCCTGACGTTCCATCGGATCGCGCCGCCGGACGGGGTCGTGCCCGGGTTGCTGAGCGCGACGCCCGACGGGTTCGGCCGACTTCTCGACCTTGCCGCCGAGCACTTCCGCGTGGTGGGCATCGAGGCGGTCGTGGAGCGGGCGCAAGGGGGCGCGGCGCTCCCGCCGCGGTCGCTCCTGCTGACCTTCGACGACGCCTACCGCGACATGGCCGAGACTGTCTGGCCGGCGCTCGCCGAGCGCGGCCTCCCCGCGGTGCTGTTCGTTCCGACCGCCTTCCCGGCGGACCCCGGCCGGGTGTTCTGGTGGGAACGGATCTGGGCGGCGATCCAGGCCACTCAGCGTCGGACGGTCGTCGTGGACGGCCGGACGCTCCCGCTCACAACCGCGGCGGAGCGGGCATCGGCGTATCGCGCGATCCGGACGGTCCTGAAGGCGTCCCCCCACGATCGCCTCGAACCCTCGGTTGCCGAGCTGGAGCGCCAGCTCATCGATGACCTCGGAGCCCGACCCGAGCCGAGCGGCCGGTCGCTCGACTGGGGTGCGCTGATCGAGATGCGCCAGAGCGGCCTCGGTCTCGGCTCGCACACGCGCACGCACCCGCTGCTGACGAACGTCGACGACGAGACGCTCACCCGGGAGATCCGCGGCGGGATCGAGGACCTCGCGCGCGAGGGCGGGTCCGATCTCCCGGCCTTCGCGTATCCGTCGGGTGCGTTCGACGCACGCGCCGTCGACGCCGTCCGGGCCGCCGGAATCCGCGCGGCATTCACGACCGAGCGTGGCGTCAACGACCTGCGGAACGGTGATTGGCTGCGGCTCCGCCGGATCAACGTGGCGGTCGGGACGCCGTCGTCGCTCATCCTCGCCCAGGCGGTCCGATGAGCGGCCGGCGGTGTCGACGGCTGTCACCGGGCTCCGAGCCGGGCGGTGATAGGCTGCGCGGACCCGGCGTTCGGTCGTCCTCGACCGGGCGCTTTCGTCCCGCAGGGAACAGAGGTTAGCGCGTGGAGCTGTCCGGATACCTCGCGGTCGCCAAGCGGTGGTGGTGGACCCTGATCGTGTCCGCATGGATCGCCGGCCTCGCCGGGTACATCGTCGCGTCGGGGCTTCCGCCGACCTATGAGTCGCAGGTCAAGGTCCTCGTCGGCCCGATCAACACGGACACCGACACGCTCCGTGCGAGTGGCCTCCTCGTCCAGACCTACGCCCAGGTCGTCCTGACCGACTCGGTCCTGTCGTCGACGGTCCAGGAGCTCGGGCTGAACATCACGCCCGACGACTTCCGCTCGGCGACGCGGGCGACGGCCAACGACGTCACGCGGATCCTGACGATCCGGGTCCAGTCGGGCGATCCCAAACAGGCGGCCGACCTCGCGAACACCCTCGCGACCGAGCTCGAGCAGCTCACCTCCAAGGGATTGAGCCAGCCCGCCGGGCTGATCCAGATCGTCGAGTTCGCGCAGCCGTCCACGGAGCCCGTCGCGCCGCAGGTCTCGCTGATCGCGATCCTCGCCGCGCTCGCGGGGGTCGTCGCCGCCGTGATGATCGTGCTCCTGCTCGAGTACTTCGCGAGCACGATCCGGAACGGCGAGGAGCTCGCGACGCTGGCCGGAGCCCCGGCGCTGAGCTCGGTGGGCGTCGCGAGCGGCAGCCGGCCACAGCTGAGCGACGTCGTCGTGGATGCCGCGCCGGATTCGCGCGCCGCGTCGGCCTATCGCCTCGCGGCCGCCAAGATCGCGTTCGCCGGCGAGGGGCGCTGGCGACGCTCGTTCGTCGTGACCGACGTCGACTGGGAGGGGCAGGCCGCGGTCGTGGCCGCCAACCTCGCGGCCGCGCTCGGCCGCCTCGGGCGCCCGGTCGTCCTGATCGATGGAGCCGGCCACGAGGGATCGGTGTCGAGCATCTACGGCCTCGTCGACGCGCCGGGTCTGACCGAGATCCTCGCCGGAGCGATGGAGCCCGAGGTCGATGGCTTCGGCGGGCAGCGCGTCCGGGTTCTGCCGAGCGGCCGGCTGCCGCTCGACGTCGTCGACCCGAATCGCGTCCGCGAGCTGCTCGATTCCATCCTCGCGACGGATGTCACCGTGGTCGTGTCCGTGCCGCCGATCAAGGACGCGCCCCAGGCCCTCACGTTCGCCCGCGCCGCCGAGGGCGTCGTCGTCGTCGCCCGTCGCGACCGTGCCCACCGCGACGATGTCCAGTTCGCCAGTGAGTCGATCCGGCTCGTGGGCGCGACGGTTCTCGGCGTGATCATCGCCGAGAAGGCCGGGCTGTTCGAGCGACCGCGTGCCACCGACCGGTCAGGGACCCATCCAGTCGCGCAGCCGCTCGGGCTGACGACCGCATCGCCGGCCCGGGACGGGCGATCCATCGATCGCCGCGGGGCACCGTCCGGCGGAGGCAGCTCGCGGCGGACCCGCCGGGTCACGCTCGACCCGGCACCTGACGCCGCGGCCGGCCGCTTGCCCACGAGCTGATCGCCGTGCGCGTCCTCGTGACGGGAGGCGCCGGCTACATCGGCTCCCAGACCGTTCGCCTGCTCGTGCGCCGGGGCCACGAGCCGGTGGTGATCGACACCCT
>DASSMI010000178.1:0-4301 GCA_035688935.1 Candidatus Limnocylindrales bacterium
CCTTGTCGAATTCCGTCCGAGGCGACGCGATCGCGACGTCGAGGCGCGGAGTGGCTGGCAGAGGGCCGGCGAGGCGCCCGATCGTCGTCGATTGATGCGCTGCCGGGTGATCGCAACGATCAACAGGGCGCAGATCAGGAACAGGACGACGATCGCGAGCCATTGAAGGTCATGCGCGCGAGCTCGCCACGATAGCGATCGCGTGGGACGCAATCGACAAGTCGACCGCGGCGCGACGGCGCGCGCCTACTCACCGCTGACAAGCCGCAGCCGACGCGGCTCCGAGACGTCTGGCTCCGCGCTCCGAACGCCTGACGTCTCCGTCCCAAGCCCGGCGCCGTGCGCGAGGAGCGCCTCCATCGCCGCCGGCCCGATCGGCCGGGCAAAGAGAAATCCCTGCCCGTAGCCGCAGCCGAGATCCGCGAGCCAGCGCGCCTGGTCGGCGTGTTCGATGCCCTCGGCGATCACCTGGAGGTCGAGCGTCCGGCCGAGGTCAATGACCGCGCGGGCGATCGGCGAGGGGCCGTTCCCGACCGTCGCGACGAACGTTCGATCGATCTTCAGGATGTCGATCGGGAAGCGCTCCAGATAGCTCAGGGACGAATACCCGGTTCCGAAGTCGTCGATCGCGAGGTGGACGCCCAGCTCGCGCAACGCTGAGAGCCGGGCAATCGTCGCCTGTGTCCGCCGCATCAGGCCGCTCTCGGTGATCTCGAGGATCAGGCTCGCGGGTTGCAACCCCGTCTCGTCCAGGGCGGCGCGGACGGTCGAGACGACATCGTGCTCGAGGAACTGCCGGGCCGACAGGTTGACGCTGATCCGGAGCTCCGGACGCTCCAGCCGGATCTGCCAGTCGCGCGCCTGGCGGCACGCCTCTCTGAGGATCCAGCGCCCGACCGGGACGATGTCGCCGCTCTCCTCGGCCAGGTCGATCCACTCGCCGGGCATGAGGACCGGACCGTCCGGCGGCTGCCAGCGAACGAGGGCCTCGACCGCCACGACGCCGCCGGTCGCGAGCTCGACGATCGGCTGGTAGTCCAGCCGCAGCTCGTCGCGCTGCTCGACGCCGCGCAGCCGTTCGGCTCGGGCGGTCCGCTCCGCGGCCCGGTCGCGAAGCCCGGGCTGGAACAGCTCCGCGCCGCCTCGTGACGACTGCTTCGCCGCGTACATCGCGACGTCGGCGTTCCTGAGGAGGTCGTCCGCGGACTCGTCGCCACCGGTGTAGAGCGCGACGCCGATGCTCGCGGCGACGCGGATCGTCGTCGTGTCGAGCTGAAGTGGCTGGCGGAATGACTCCGCGATCCGGGTCGCCACGGCCAGTGCATCGGACTCGTCGGCGACGTCCTCGAGCAGGACGGCGAACTCGTCGCCGCCGAGGCGAGCCGCGGTGTCGGACGGTCGCAGGACGTGTGCGAGCCGGTCGGCGACCGCCGCGAGCACGTCGTCGCCGCGGGCGTGCCCATGGTGGTCGTTGAGCGTCTTGAAGTCGTCGAGGTCGATGAAGAGGAGCGCCAGCCGAGCCCGCGAGCGGCGCGACCGCTCCACGGCGTGCTCGACACGATCGCGGAAGAGCACGCGGTTCGCCAGTCCGGTCAGCCCGTCGTGGAGGGCCTGATGGCGGATCTCGTCGTACAGCCGGGCGTTCTCGAGCGCCATCGCTGCCTCACCGGCGAGCATCGTCGCCAGCTCGACCTGGGTCGCCCCGAACGCGTTCGGGCGCGCGGCCGTGATCTCGATCAGGCCGATCGTCCGGCCGGCCGCCACGAGCGGGATCATCGCCATCGATCGATGTCCGATGGAGGTCAGGTACTGCGTCTCGTTCGGGTCCGCGGCGGGATCGTCGACGTCGACGAGGAGCGGCCGCTGGCCTTCGAGAACGGACCGCGTCGCCGGGTAATCGTCCACCGGGTACGTCTCGTTGAGCGCCGCCCGGCGTTCAGGCGGCTCGTAGCCGAGGGTAACGACGCGGTTCGTCGCGCGATCCCAGTAGCTCAGGGCGCAGTCGTCCGCACCGACCGCCCGGGCGATGTGGACGGCGATCCGGTCGCCGACGAGGCGTGGGTCGAGCGTCTGGGCCAGGTCGGCGGACATCCGGACGACGCTCTGGAGATCGGATGCCGTCGCCTTGAGCCGCCGGCTGACCTCCCACAGGAACACGAGCAGGAAGGCATACGCGAGCACGAGCGTGACGAACGCGAGGGCCGACCGGGCCTCGATCGGGATCCGGTCCGTGTCGGCGACGACGGATGCGATCGCCACGCTCCACGCGCCGACGACGCCGCTCAGGACCAGCAGGCGCAGGACGATCCGGCTGGACACGATCGGCGTCACGATCACCGCCGGAAGCAACGATGCGATCGCCATTGCCGTGGCGACCGACGGCTGGAGGAAGGCGGCGACCCCGACGAGGATGAGCGTGATGGACGCGATCGTCGTGATCGTCCGTTCCCGATCTTCTCCGTGGAGCCGGCGGACGCGGCTCGCGACCCAGACCCCGTAGACAGCAGAGCTGATGCCGAGCGTCGTCGCCCGCGGCTCGTCGAATCGGAGACCCGCCAGGGCTTCCGCCCCGCCGATCAGGAGTGCCGCGACGCCGATCAGCCGGACGAGGCCCGCGATGATCGAGGCGTTGCCGAGCGTCTCGGCCGGTGCGGAGTCGCTCGGAAGCACGGGCCGATTCCCGGGACGGGCGGTCATGACCGCTGCAGGCTGGCATCCACGATCAGCCCGCGGCATCCCCCGAATGACGCACGTCCGGCCGACGAACGGGTGGTGCCCCTACACTCGGCCGGTGACCGAGCGCCGCGATCTCCAGCTGTGAAGCTCGCGAACGTCAGGGAGCGGCACGCGGCGGTCGGGACGCCATGGCGTCTCGCCGCGGCCCACGACGATGGGCGCTGGCTGGATCTCGAGGTCGCTCGGCGGCGGGCGGTGGCCGCTGATCCTACGCTCGTCCATGACCGGGTCCTGCACCGGCGGCCGGTCACGACGCTCGACGACCATCTCGGCCACGGGCTCCGAGTGGAGGCGTTGACGGAGCTCGTCGAGGGCTTCACCCCGCGCGACGAGGACGACGACGCCCTGTTGGACGACGCAGACCTCGTGTTCGGCCCGCCGATCCTGCGACCGCCCAGCCTCCGGGACTTCTATGCGTTCGAGGGCCACGTCCGGACGATATGGGAACGCCGCGGCGGCGACGTGCCCGACGCGTGGTATCGCCTGCCGGTCTTCTACTTCAGCAACGTCTCGGAGCTGCGCGGGCCGGACGAGCCCGTCTGGGTGCCCGCCGCCTCGTCCGAGCTGGACTACGAGCTGGAGGTGGCGGCGCTCATCGACACTCCGGCGGTGGACCTTCCCGTCGAGCGCGGCGAGGAGGCGGTCGGCGGCTTCACGATCTTCAACGACTGGTCCGCGCGCGACCTGCAGCGCGACGAGACGACCGTCCGGCTGGGGCCCGCAAAGGGCAAGGATTTCGCGTCATCGATCGGGCCGTGGCTGGTCACGCCGGACGAGCTCGTGTCGGCGCGCCGGCCCGGAGCGACCGGACCGGACCTCGCGATGACGGCCGAGGTCAACGGCGTCGAGACGTCACGCGGGACATGGTCCGATATCCAGTTCTCGCTCGGCGAGATGATCGCTCGCGCATCGGCCGACGTGCGGCTCCGGCCGGGTGACCTCTTCGGCTCCGGGACCGTCGGCGGCGGCTGTCTGCTCGAAGTGCGCGAGACGACGCTCGGTCGCTACCTCCAACCGGGCGACGAGGTCGTGCTGCGGGTCGAGCGTCTCGGCGCCCTTCGGACCCCGATCGTCGCCCGCCCGGACCGGCGGCCGGCGTCGTGACGGAGCTGTCCTTTCCGGCGCTGCCGTCAGGTCTCGATACGCCACGCGTCGTCGTGGATCTCGCTCGGGTCGAGGCGAACATCGACCGCCTCCAGCGCTCGATGGATGAGCGCGGGATCGCTCTCAGGCCCCACGCGAAGACGCACAAGAGCGTCGCCATCGCTCGACTGCAGGTGGCCGCGGGCGCGCGCGGGATCACCGTCGGGACGATCGGCGAGGCGGAGGTCTTCGCGGCCGCCGGGATCGACGATCTCTTCCTCGCCTACCCGGTCTGGGCGGACGGCGACAAGGCGATCCGGCTGCGGGCCCTCGCCGACACGGGCATCTTCGCGGTCGGTGTCGACTCCGTCGCCGGGGCCGAATCCCTCGGCGCCGCGCTGGCCGGAGCCGGGCGGCCGCTCCGCGTCCTCGTCGAGGTCGACCCGGGGCTCCGCCGGACCGGGGTTGCGACGCCCGAGGAG
>DASSMI010000179.1:0-2585 GCA_035688935.1 Candidatus Limnocylindrales bacterium
CGCTCCAGGCGAAGGCCCTCGCGGAGCGGGTTGTCGTCGTTGCGCGGCGCCGGCTTGCGCTTGCTCTGCCGGGCGATCCGGATGTCCTTCGCCGTCCGAGGCGCGTCCTTGCCCCGCGGCGCCGGGTGCGGCGGCTTGTCCGGCGCCGTCTCCGGCGCGACGCTGGGCGCCTCGGGCTCGGGCGAGGTCTTGCGCCGCTTGGGGACCGCGGTCTCGGTCATGGCCGGAACGCCGTCACTCGGTCTTCACCGCGTGGCCGCCGAACTCGTTCCGGAGCGCCGCGAGGACCTTCGCGCCGTACGAGTCGTCCTGGCGCGATCGGAAGCGGGTCTGGAGCGACAGCGTGATCACCGGAGCCGGGACGTTGTGCTCGATCGCGTCGAGCACGGTCCAGCGACCCTCGCCCGAGTCCTCGACCCAGCCCTTGATGTGCTCGAGCTCCTGGCCGTTCGCCTTGAACGCGCGGCCGGCCAGCTCCAGCAGCCATGACCGGACCACCGAGCCCTGCATCCACAGCTCCGAGATCGCGCCGAGGTCGAGGGGGTAGTCGCTCGCGTGCATGATCTCGAACCCCTCGGCGTACGCCTGCATGAGGCCGTACTCGATCCCGTTGTGGACCATCTTCACGTAGTGGCCGGCACCGGCCCCGCCCACGTGGAGGTAGCCGTTCGGCGGCGCCAGCGACGTGAAGATCGGCTCGAGCGGCTTCACCGCCGCCTCGTCACCGCCGACCATCAGGCAGTAGCCCACCTGGAGGCCCCAGATCCCGCCGGACGTGCCGGCGTCGACGTAGCTCACGCCCTTCGCGGCGAGCTCCGCGTGGCGGCGCTGGTCGTCGTGGAAGTTCGTGTTGCCGCCGTCGATGATCGTGTCGCCCGGCTCGAGATGCTCCATCAGCTCGGCGATCTGGGCCTCGGTCGCGTCGCCCGCGGGGACCATGATCCAGACCGCGCGCGGCTTCTCGAGCTTGGAGACGAGCTCCTCGATGGAGAACGCCGCCATCGCGCCCTCGCCCTCGATCTCCTTCGTCTTCTCGGGCGTCCGGTTGTACGCGACGATCTCGTGTCCGTCCCGCAGGAGGCGCCGGACCATGTTCGCGCCCATCCGACCGAGACCGACGAACCCGATCCGCATTGCGACTGGCCCTCCCTGGGTGGTGGAGCGGCGCCGGGCGGCGGCCGCGTGGATGTCAGCTCCTGGTCAGCGCCTCGCGCAGCGCCGTCTCGAGCGCCGCGAGCCCGCGCGCCGGGTCCGCCAGATGGACTCGCAGGATCGGCAGCTCGTGGGCCTCGATCGCGGCGAAGTCGCCCTCGGCCTGGGCGTCGATCAGCTTGCCGAACGTGTACGGCCAGCCGGGGATCGGCCGATCGACGGGATGGTCCGACGTCAGCTGGAGGAACCAGCCGACCGGCGTCCCGCCCTTGTGGAGCTGGCCGGTCGAGTGGAGGAAGCGCGGCCCGTAGCCGACCGTCGTCGCGCAGCGGGTCGCGTCGCGGAGGAGGACCCGGATCCGCTCCAGCGCATCGTCGGTCGCCGGCGTCGGCGCGATGAACGCCTGGAGCGCGAGGTAGGCGTTCGGCTTCCGTCGGGCGAGGTGCCGGGCGAGCTCGCCGACGATCGTCCCGTCGCCGGCGGTCAGCCGGAGGGAGGCATCTCCATGCAGCGCGAGACCCAGGTCCGCATCGGTGACGAGCGCGGGTGGCGGGGGCGCCGGCCGCTCGCCCGACGACGCGCCGGCGAGAACCTTGCGGGTCAGCTCCTTGGCCTCCTCGACGTTCGGCTGGTCGAACGCGTCGATCCCCAGGACGGCGCCCGCGATCGCCGTCGCGACCTCCCAGCGGAAGCACTCGGCGCCGATGTCGATCGGGTCCGCGAGCCGCAGCCGGATCACCGGATGGCCGGCGGACGCCACAGCGTCCGCGAAGGCGTCGCCCGCCGTGAAGCCATCGCCGTCGTCGAGCGAGATCCGGACGAACACCCGATCCGAGCCGTACCGGTCGATCGCGCCGACGGGCTCGCGGTCGATCGGCACGATCCCCGTTCCGTGCTTCCCGGTGCTCTCGGCGATGAGCTGCTCGACCCAGGCGCCGAAGCTGTCGATCGCCGGATCGGTCACGAACGTGAGCTTGTCGCGGCCGGCCTTCGCGAGCGTCCCGATGGCGAGGCCCAGGCTGACGCCCGGGTTCCGTGCCGGATCGGGCTCTCGACATGCGCCGGCCATCGCCGACGCGGAGGCGAGGAGCGCCTCGATGTCGAGCCCGATCAGGCTCGCCGGGACGAGCCCGACATACGTCAGGGCGGAGTAGCGGCCGCCGATGTCGGGCGGGTTGAGGAAGACCTCCCGGAGCGCGTCGTGATGGGGGATCGCCTCGACGCTCTTGCCCGGGTCGGTGATCGCGACCTGGAGCTCGCCGGCGTGCTCGTTCCGTGGCGCGTGGTGCGAGCGGAGCGCCTTCTCGGCGCGATCCCAGGCGTCGGCCTGGAACGCGAGCGGCTCGGTCGTCGTGCCGGACTTGCTCGCGACGATCCAGAGCGTCGACAGCGGATCGAGGTCGTCGACCGTCGCGGCGACGGCCGCCGGGTCG
>DASSMI010000180.1:0-12552 GCA_035688935.1 Candidatus Limnocylindrales bacterium
CCGAGGAACACGGCACGCGCGAGCGGGTGGCCGCGGAGCTCGACCGAGGTGCCGTCGGCGGACCGGCGTGCGCCGGCAACGCCGAGCGGCGCGCCGTCCAGGCTCACCACATCCGGGACGCGCCCGACGATCTCGACCGCCGCGGCATTGCTCAGGTAGACCTCGCCGTTCGCGTCCGCGATCAGGATGCCCTCGGGCATGACGTCGACGACCTGGCGCAGCCGAGCGAGGCCGGCCTCCGCCTCGACGCGGGCGGCCTGCTCCTGGACGAGCTCCTCGGCCCGCATGTTCGCCGTGATCGTCGCGAGGACGATGCCGATGCTCTCGCTCAACTGGTCGAGGAACGCGAGGTGGATCTCGCCGAGCTCCTCGATCGAGCCGAGCTCGATCACCGCGCGCGTCTGCTCCTCGAACGTGATGGGCAGGACGACGATCTCGCGGACCGGCGTGGTCCCGAGCGACGTCCCGATCGGCGCGTAGTCGCTGGGGACCGACCGGAGGTGGATCGGCCGGCGGTCCTCGGCGCACTGGCCGAGCAGCCCGTGCCCGAACGGGATCGACGCCACCGGTTCCGGCACGAGGTGGCGCGGGTAGGTGGCTAGGAGCTTCAACTCGGGATGGTCCGGATCCTGGTTCGCGAGGTAGATCGCGCCGCGCTGGACGTGGACCAGCGGCGCGAGCTCGGCGAGGATCAGCCGGCCCACGACGCGAAGGTCGCGCTGGCCCTGGAGCATCCGCCCGAACGCCGCGATGTTCGTCTTCAGCCAGTCGACGTCCTGGTTCCGCCGCGTCGTCTCGCGCAGGTTCCCGATCATCGCGTTGACGTTGTTCTTCAGGAGCTCGACCTCGCCGCGGGCCTCCACGTGGACGGTTCGCGACAGGTCGCCGCGGGTGACGGCGGTCGCGACCTCGCCGATCGCCCGGACCTGCGTCGTGAGGTTCGCCGCGAGCTGGTTGACGTTGTCGGTGAGGTCCTTCCACGTGCCGCCGACGCCGCGGACCTGGGCCTGGCCGCCGAGCTTGCCCTCCGTGCCGACCTCGCGGGCGACCCGGCTCACCTCCGAGGCGAACGCGTTGAGCTGGTCGACCATCGTGTTGATCGTGTCCTTCAGCTCGAGGATCTCGCCCCGGGCGTCGACCGTGATCTTCTTGCTGAGGTCGCCGTTCGCGACCGCCGTGGTCACTTCGGCGATGTTCCGGACCTGGGTCGTGAGGTTCGCGGCCATCGAGTTGACGTTGTCGGTGAGGTCCTTCCACGTGCCGGCAACCCCGGGCACGGTCGCCTGACCACCGAGCGACCCCTCCGTCCCCACCTCGCGCGCGACCCGGGTCACCTCCGAGGCGAACGCGTTGAGCTGGTCGACCATCGTGTTGATCGTGTTCTTCTGCTCGAGGAACTCGCCGCGGACGTCGACGGTGATCGTCTTGCTCAGGTCGCCCTTCGCGACGGCGGTCGTGACCTCGGCGATGTTGCGGGTCCGGTCGGTGAGGTTCCGCGACATCGTGTTGATGTTGTCGGTGAGCTCCTTCCAGATCCCGGCCACACCCGGGACGGTCGCCTGACCGCCGAGCCGGCCCTCGGTGCCGACCTCGTGGGCGACCCGCGTCACCTCGGACGCGAGCGAGCTGAGCTGGTCGACCATCGTGTTGATCGTGTCCTTCAGCTCGAGGATCTCGCCCTGGACGTTCACCTGGATCCGCTTGCTGAAGTCGCCGTTGGCGACGGCGGTCGTGACCTCGGCGATGTTCCGGACCTGGGTCGTGAGGTTGCCGGCCATCGAGTTCACGTTGTCGGTCAGGTCCTTCCACACACCGGCGACGCCGCGGACCTCGGCATGGCCGCCGAGCTTGCCCTCGGTGCCGACCTCGCGCGCCACCCGCGTCACCTCCGAAGCGAACGCGTTGAGCTGGTCAACCATCGTGTTGATCGTGTCGGCGAGCCGCTTGTACTCGCCCCGCAGCGGCGTCCCGTGGACGGTGGTCGCCATCCGCTGGGAGAGGTCACCGCGGGCGACCGCGTCGAGGACCCGGCCGACCTCGACGACCGGGTCGGTGAGGTCGAGGACGAGCTGGTTGACGGCGGCCTCGTTCCGGCCCCAACCGCCACCACGGCCGATCGCGACGCGATGGCTGATCCGGCCCTCGCGACCCACCGCGCGACTGACGCGGCGGAGCTCGTCGCTCGTCCGGTGGTTCAGCTCGACGATGTCGTTGAACGCCTCGGCGATCGAGCCCGCGATCCCCGTCCGGTCATCGGGGAGGCGAACGCGGAAGTCGCCGCTGCGGAGGGCACGGAGGGCCTGGAGGACCGCGGCCGCGTCGGCGCGGTCGAGGCTGTCGGTGGCGCGCCGCTCGGGGAGTGTCAGGTCTTCGTACCGTGCCGGGTTCGCGTCGACGGTGGGATCGGGCTCCGGACGCGCGCCCGCCGGACCGTCGTCCTCACGCTGGACGTCAGCCTCGGATGCCTCGGCGATGGGCGCGTCGATGATCTGCATGGGGAACCCCGACCCGTTCCGACTCGACCGAGAGTAGGTGCGGAACGGCCGTTGCGACCTTGCAAGATCGTTGCCCCCTGCTGCGCCGGCATTGCAAGCGCGCCGCGCACGACGTCGTGGGCCGAGCGACGGGACCGATGAGAAACCTGTCGAATCCCGGTCGGTATGGATGGCACCATGTGTCGACCCAATGCCCAGGGAGGACCCCCACCCGATGACCGAGACCGCCGAGGAGCGCGCCCGTCACCTGTCGCCGCGCGCCAAGCTCGAAATCCTCTTCGCGATGCTCCTCGCGATGTTCCTCTTCGCCCTCGACCAGACCGTGGTCGGCGTGGCGCTCCCGAGGATCCTCACGGAGCTCAATGGCAACGACCTCTACACGTGGTCGGTCGCGATCTACCTGCTGACGTCGACGATCAGCGGCCCGATCTACGGGAAGCTGAGCGACCTCTACGGCCGCCGGCCGATCGTGATCTTCGCGGTCACGCTGTTCCTGATCTCGTCGCTCGGCGCGGGGCTGAGCAACTCGAAGGAGCTGTTCATCCTGTTCCGTGGCCTGCAGGGCCTGGGCGGCGGCGCCGTCTTCCCGATCGCCCTGGCCGTCGTCGCGGACCTGTACACGCCGGCCGAGCGGGGCAAGTACCTCGGCAGCTTCGGCGCCGTGTTCGGGTTGTCGTCCGTGATCGGGCCGGCGCTCGGCGGGATCATCACCGACACGTGGGGTTGGCACTGGATCTTCTTCATCAACCTCCCGATCGGCCTCGTCGCCCTGTTCATCCTGTGGCGGCTCCTGCCGGCGATCCGGCATCCCGAGGCCGGCCGGGACATCGACTATCTCGGCGCGGCGGTCTTCACCGCGGCCGTGGCCCCGTTCCTCATCGGCCTCACGAACAAGGCCTCCGGCAACTGGACCGACCCGGCGGTCGGTGGGCTGATGCTCCTGGGGCTCGTCCTGGCGGCGGTGTTCGTCTGGATCGAGTCGCGGGCCGCCGATCCGATCGTCCCGCTCGGGCTCTTCCGGCTGCGGACGTTCTCGATCTCGGTCGCGGCGATGTTCTTCGCCGGCTTCGGGTTCCTCACCGCGATCGTCTTCCTGCCGCGCTGGCTCCAGGCGGTCGCCGGCGAGAGCGCGACGGTCTCCGGCTACAACCTGCTGCCGCTGCTCCTCGGGCTGATCGTCAGCGCGACGATGTCCGGCCAGATCGTCGCCCGGATCGGGCGCTACAAGTGGCTCATGGTCGGTTCGCTCGCCCTCCTCGGGCTGGCGCTGCTCCTGATGACGAACCTGCGGGCGGAGACCGACCGCCCGGCGCTCTGGCTGTGGATGGTCCTCGCCGGCCTCGGGATCGGGCCGTCGTTCGCCGTGTTCACCCTGATCGTCCAGAACGCCGTGTCGCCCGACCGGATCGGCGTCGCGACGAGCAGCCTGACGTTCTTCCAGCAGATCGGCGGCACCGTGGGCCTGACGATCGGCGGGACGCTCTTCGCCGACCGGTTCAAGACCGAGGTGCCGGCGCAGCTCGTGGCGGCCGGCGTGCCCCAGCAGATGGTCGACGGGTTCAACGCGGCCGGCGGCAACGCGCTCGACCTGACCGGGACCGGCGACCTGGGGGCCGCGATCCTCAATGCGACGCCCGAGGCGTTCCGGCCGCTCGTCGAGCCGCAGATCCCGAACATCGTCAAGGGGATCCACGAGGCGCTGTCGATCGCGATCGCCAGCACGTTCTGGGTCGGGATCGTCGCGGCTCTGACCGCCGCGGTCCTCGTCGTGTTCCTGCACGAGGTCCCGATGCGGACGACGTTCGAGGGCGGATCGGACCTCCGGGAGGGGGAGGCCCCCGCGACGGAGGTCGGTGCGGGTCAGCGGGGAGTGGCCGCGGGCTAGAGCTGGGGCCCGCCGCGGAGCCTCCGCGCGGGCCCCGCGTCAGCGCTCGACGTAGGCGAGCCGGAACAGCGGCGTGCCCGACACGTTCACCGCGGCGATCCGGCCGGCCGCGTTGCGCAGGAACGTGACCGGCTCGCCGGCCGAGTCGCCGTCGACCATCGTGAACGTCAGCGCGTCCGGGTCGACGTCGCCGCTCCCCGTGCCGCTCGGCACGAGCGTCGCGCGGTCGGTCGGGTCGTCCTCGTTGACCAGGACGAGCTTCCCGCCGCGCGCCTCGAACCGCAGGCCGAACCCGTAGTCGTCCTCGCGGTAGATCCCGAGGAGCTCGCGCCAGCCGTCCGGGACCGCGGCCGGGGGCGAGGCGGGCACCTCGGGAGCGGCCGCGCGATGCGCCTCGAGGACGATCGTCGCGATCTCGTGCGCCAGCGTGTTCGGCCGGATCGAGCCGTTCACGAGCGCGATGACACCGAGCCGCTCTGCGGGCCGGAACCGGACGATCGCGCGGTACCCGTTCAGCGATCCGGTGTGGCCGAGCCATGAGGCGCCCGACAGCCGGATCGTCCCCCAGCCGAACCCCTGGGCATACGTCCAGTCGTCGTTCGCGATCACGGCCGGTCGCTGCATCTCGCGGAGCGTCCGCCCGTCGAGGAGGCGGCCGTCCTCGCCGCGGCGATCGTCATCGGCGGTCCGGCTGTGGAGCGTCAGCCAGCGGGCGAGGTCCTCGACCGAGGACCAGAGGCCGCCGTCGGGCTGGATCGTCGCGGGGTCGTACGGCGGGCTGACCGCGACGTCGTCGGCAAACCGACCCGGCCCGTAGCCGGTCGCGATGCGCTCGGCGAGGCTGCCGGTCGGCTCGAACGTCGTCGAGCAGAGGCCCGCCGGCTCGAGGATCGCCCGCTCGAGGTACCGGGCGTAGGGCTCGCCGCTGAGCCGGCTGACGACGGCGCCGAGGAGCTCGTAGCCGAGGTTGCTGTAGCGCCAGCCCGAGTCGACCCGCCCCGGCAGCGTCAACCGGCCGAGCGCCGCGAGCAGCCGATCCTCGGACAGGTCGTCGCTCTGCCACGGATCGCCACCGGGAACGCCACCGATCGGCATCCCCGCCGAGTGGGTCAGGAGACGGCGGATCGTGACCTCCTCGATCGGGCCGAACGGGTTCGTGATCGCCCGCGCCTCGGGGAGATGGCCGACCAGCGGGTCGTCGAGCCGGAGGCGGCCGTCGTCGCGGAGCTGGAGGATCGCGGTGGCCGTGAACGACTTCGTGATCGAGGCGATCCGGAAGAGCGTGTCCGGCCCGATGGGCCTTCCGGCTCCCCGATCGGCGAACCCGAAGGAACCGGTCCATGCGAGCGCGCCGTCGCGAACGACGCCGACCGCGAGACCGGGCACGGGCTGCTCGAGGAACGATCGCGCGGCAAGCGCGTGGAGCCGATCCGCGAGCGGATCGATGACGGGATCCACGGCCGGATCATGCCGGAGGCGTCGCGGGCCCGCGGTCGCACCGGCGACACCCGGGCGGGCAGGCGCGCGACTGATGCGCGGGTCGGCTCGAGGGCGCGGCCGCGCGGGCGGCTACTCCGCCGGGCTCGGCTCGGCCGCCTCCAGCGCTTCGCGGAGCTGGCGCAGGGCCCGGCGCGTGCGCGTCTTCACCGTCCCAAGCGGCCAGTCCAGCTCGGCGGCGATCTCCGACTGGCTCAGCCCGCCCTGGTACGCGAGCGCGATCAGCCGGCGGTCGCGTGGTCCGATCGTCCCCAGCGCCGCCCGGATCGACGCCCGCGTCTCGAGCTCGACCAGGGCATCCTCGGGCTCGGCCTCGGCGGCCCCGATCGCGATCGGCGATCCGGCCATCGTCAGCCACTCGGCCGCTGCGGCGTCGTCGAACTCGGGCACGCCGGCCGACGAGAAGGGGAGGGCCCGATCGTGGCGCGCCGCCGCCCGTCCATGATCGATGGCACGGTTGCGGGCGATCGTCGCGAGCCACGCCGCCAGGGCGCCGCGCGACCCGTCGAACTGCTCGGCGCGATCCCAGAGCGTGAGGAAGGTCTCCTGGACGACCTCCTCGGCGGTGGAGGCGTTCGCTCCGGCGCGCATCGCCGCGGAGTAGACGATGCCGCCGTACCGGTCGTACAGGCGCGCGAAGGCGTCCTGGGAGCCCTCGTCGATGACCTGACGGAGGAGCTCGGCGTCGGAGTCCGGTGACCGTTCGAACACGTACAAACTATCTCGCAGGTAAGATACTCGCGTAAAGACGACATTTGACGTATGGTTCCTCGGTGGCCGACGACACGACCGATCGCCTCCTCTCCGGCTGGGACTCCGCGCGCCCCGATCTGGAGGTCGGTGCGTTGCAGGTGACCGCCCGCCTCGCCCGCATCGGGCCGCACCTCGCCCGTCGCCAGGAGGCGATCTTCAGCCGGTTCGGACTGAACCGCGGCGAGGTCGGCGCGCTGAGCGCGCTCCGGATCGCGGGCCCGCCGCATCGGCTCAATCCCACCCAGCTGGGCAGGGGTCTGATGCTGTCGTCCGCCGGCGTCACGAGCCGGATCGACCGCCTGGAGCGACGCGGCTACGTCCGTCGCCTGCCCGATCCGAACGATCGTCGCGGCGTGATCATCGAGCTCACGGATGAGGGCCTCGCCGTCGTCGACCGGGCGGTCGCGGCGAACATCGTCAACGACCGTCAGCTCCTCGAGCGGCTCGACCCCGACGAGCTCGTGACCCTCGAGCGGCTCCTGCGCAAGATCCTGGCCGGGCTCGAGCTCCCCGAATAGCTCCCTGAGCCTCGGATTCAACGAACGAGGCGGGCCCGGGGAAGGCCCGCCTCGTCAGTCGCGCTCCGGCCGTGGGCCGGATGCGGCTACTTCGTGTGCTTCTTGGGCTTGTCGCCCTTGCCGGATTCGGCCGGCTTGTGCGACGAGCCGCTCGAGGTCGAGCTCGCCGTGGCGGTCGACGTCGACGTCGCCGTCGGCGCGCTCTGCCAGCGATGGCCGTTCGGCGACGGCGTCGCCGTCTTGGCGGCGGCCGCCGCGCCGGCGCCCGCCTCGTGGACCTGGACGTTGCCACCGGCCAGCGTCTGGAGACCGGAGTCGTAGCCATCGCTCAGCCGGATCTCGTACGTGTCCGACGTTCCGGGCTCACCCGCATCGGTCACGTCGATCCGGTAGTCGACCGAGCCCGCGCCGTCGATCGTCGCGGTTCCGAAGATGCTCGCCGACAGGCCGTCCTCGGAGCACAGGACCGCCTGGACGTCGATCGAGTGGAGGTGGAAGTCGGCCGTGGGTCCGTGGACCCGGAAGTTCTCCTGGCCCGACGGGCCCGAGCCCTTCGCATTCCCGCCGAACGTCGCCTTGTCGCCGTCCGTCGTCTCGATCCGGCCGCCATACGTGACCTTGCAGCCCTCGCTGCTCGTCGGAAGGACCCACGTCTTCGTCGCGGTCGCGCCCGGCTCGGTGCCGTCCTGGACGGTGCTGCCGTCGGTGTCCGCGAACGCCGTGATCACGTCGCCGCCCGGGAGCGCCGAGGTGTAGCAGAACGTCGCCTGACCGAGGGCGTCGGTCACCGCCGACCCGCTCGACGGCGTCCGGGCCGTCGTGGGATCGACCGAGAAGATCACTGTGATCCCCGGCGTCGGGTTGCCGAACGCGTCGACGACGGTCGCGGTCACGCAATGCTGGTCGTCGACGGTGTTCGTCGCCGATGCCGGCTGGAGATCGAGCGACGCCGGGTCGCCCGGCGTCACCGTCACGACGACGGTCTCGACCGCGGCGGTCGGCCCGCCCGGATCGGTGGTCGCGGTGATCGTGCACGTGTACGTCCCGACGGCGGTCGGCGCCGTCACGGTCTCGTCGAAGGGGATGGACTGGGCGCCGGTGAACGGTCCCAGCGGGAACGTCGGGTTGAAGCTCAGCCCGATCGGGCAGGCCGCCGAGACGGCGAGGTCGACCGTGTACGGGACGAGCTTCGCGTTGTTGACGATGAACGGGCCGATCGAGCCGACGGTCGGGCTGTCCACGGCCGTGCCGTTCGCGGCGGTCGCCATGTCGGTGTAGCAGCTCAGCGCGGCGACGCCGGTCGCGTAGCGGACCATCAGCAGCGTGATCCCGTTCGCGACCAGGCCGCCGAGCGTGCCCGCGGTCGTCAGGTCGTCACCGCCGCCCGCCGCGCCGTCGCGGCCGAAGTCGTCCGGCGGGGAGGCCGGGCAGGAGCCGAAGCCGGCCGAGTCGTGGGGCATCGCGTCGCCGAGGACGACGAGGAACTGGCTCGCCAGCGGGTCGCGGCCGCCGGAGGCGACGGGCGCGCTGTACGCCGCGTCCGAATAGGCCTCGTAGAACACCCGGTTGTAGGCCTCGGGCGGATCGCCACCGCCGTCCGCGCTCATCGTGGCGATCGCCGCGGCGAAAGTGGTACAGCTCGAGATGAAGCCCGGCGTCAGGAGCGTGTACGGGACGTCGCCGGCGCTGCCGAACGGCATCGCCGCGTAGTCCTCGAAGTCCACGGCCGCGAAGCGCGCGCCCGGGATCGACGCCTGGACGGTCGAGCAGAGGTTGTTCGCGTCGGCCTGGGCCTGCGCGATCGGCGTGCTCATGCTCGAGGTCGTGTCGATCGCGACGATGATGTCGGCCCGGGCCGGCAGCCCGTCGAGGGCCAGCGTCTTGTTGACGACCGTCGACTCACCCGCCTTGAGGGTCAGGTTCACGGGCGTCGGGGTCAGCGTGTCGGCCGCGGCGACCGGGATCGCCCCGGCGAGCCACAGCAGCGCGGCCGCGGGGACGGCCGCGACACGGAGGCGCGTCTGCTTCGAACGCACGGATCGAACTCCCCACTGGGACCGGGAGCGCTCCTCCGACAGCACGGCCCCGGGCCCTGCCGGCGTCGCGGTCGAGCTGGCCGGCGTCCCGATCCCCCTTCGTTCGGCCAGAGCCGCGACCGGGGGAGCGTGCGCCCCTGGCGGCCGGCTGCGGACCGTACTTCGGTTCAGCGGGCCCCGGCGAAGTGGTACCTCGCCGGCTGGATCGGGCACGCCGGTCTCCCGCGCGCGGGCGACGCGGATCTTCCGAGACGCAACTCAGGCTGGCACTGCGGGGATCGCACCCCGTCGTCGACGGCCGGGAGCTCCGGAATGGCGCCCCAGCGTTGCGTTTCGGACCCGCCACCGGTGCTCGGCCCCCGGAGTGCGAGCACCAGTTGCGTTCCGGACCCTTCGAAGGCTCGCCCCGGCGGGCTGGACTGCGCTCGGCCGGGCTCGGCGGGACCGCCGCCCGCGCTGGCATCATTCCCGGCAATGACGTTCCCGGTCCAGGTCGGCGCCGCCTCGGTCACGATCAACCGCAACGATCGGTTCCTCGTGTGCCAGCCCGACGGCCGGATCCTCGGCGCCGCGGACGACGGCTTCTTCAGCCGCGACACCCGCTTCATCTCGGGCTACGACCTGCGGATCAACGGCCGCCGGCCGATGCTCCTCAACTCGGCGCCGATCCAGTTCTTCTCGGCCCGGTTCGAGTACACGAACGAGGCGTTCCTCGATGACGTCGGCCCGGTCGAACGGCAGTCGATCTCGGTCCGCGTCGACCGGACGATCAGCGAGGGCGTCCACGAGGACCTCGACATCGTCAGCTACGCCCGGCGGCCCATCCGGCTGACGATCGAGATCGCGATCGACTCGGACTTCACCGACATCTTCGAGGTCCGCGGCGACCGGGGCGTCCGGCGCGGCCAGCTGAACACCCGCTGGCTCCGATCGCGCAAGGAGCTCCGGACGGCCTACCACAACGGCTCGTTCAAGCGCGAGCTGATCGTCGCGGTCGAGAACAACGACTCGCAGGTCCAGTACGCGAACGGCCGGCTCGTGTTCATCGCGAAGATCCAGCCGAAGGGCTACTGGCACACCTGCCTGAAATGGCTGCCGGTCGCGCCGTCCCGCGACGGCGTCCTGGGCCGGCGCAAGCCCGCGACGCTGCCGTGCAACAGCGTCGAGATGCGCCACCCGGGTGGCCGCCCGAACCTCCCCAAGGTCTCCCTCGAGACGCCGAACGCGACCGTCGCGCGCGCCTGGGAGCAGGCCGTCCGCGACCTCGACGCGCTCCGGCTCGAGGACTCCAGCTTCGAGCGTGGCGTCTACGTGCCGGCGGCCGGCGTCCCCTGGTTCGTGACCCTGTTCGGGCGCGACACGTTGGTCGTGTCGATGCAGTCGATCTCGGGCTACCCGGAGTTCGCCGCGGGCGCCCTCCGGCGACTCGGCGCGATGCAGGCGACGAGCGACGACCCGGAACGCGACATGGAGCCGGGCAAGATCCCCCACGAGATCCGCCACGGGGAGCTGGCCGAGCTCGGGATCCTCCCGTACCAGCCGTACTTCGGGACGCACGACGCCACGAGCCTCTACGTGGTCGTCCTGTCGTACCTCTACCAGTGGGTCGGCGACCGGACGATCCTCGAGCGCTACCTCGCCAACGCCGAGGCGGCGATGCGCTGGATCGACCGGTCGGGCGACCGCGATCGCGACGGGCTCCAGGAGTACGCGACGCGCTCGACCCACGGCTACTACAACCAGAGCTGGAAGGACGCCGGCGACGCGATCCTCAACGCCGACGGGAGCCTGGCCGAGCTGCCGATCGCGACGTGCGAGCTCCAGGGCTACGTCTACGACGCGAAGCTGCGGATGGCCGACATCTACGAGGCGCTCGGCCGGCCGCGCGACGCCCGGCGGCTCGCGCGCGAGGCGCAGACCCTGTTCGACAGGGTCAACGACACGATGTGGTGGGAGGAGGAGGGGACGTACGCCCTCGGGCTCGACGGCTCCAAGCGCCAGATCCGCTCGGTCGCCTCGAACGCCGGCCACCTCCTCCAGTCCGGGATCGTCCCGCCCGAGCGGGCCGCGCGCGTCGTCAAGCGGCTGATGGCCGACGACATGTGGTCGGGCTGGGGGGTCCGGACGCTGTCATCGGATCACCCGGCGTACAACCCGTTCAGCTACCAGCTGGGGAGCGTCTGGCCGCACGACAACGCGATGATCGCGGGCGGCTTCCGGCGGTTCGGCTTCGACGCCGAGGCGGCCAAGGTCGCCCGGGCGATCTTCGACGCCGCCGAGCGACTCATGGGCTACCGGCTGCCCGAGCTGTATGCGGGCCTCCATCGGGCCGAGGCGAGCTTCCCGGTCCAGTATCCCGGCGCCAACGTGCCGCAGGCGTGGGCGGCCGGGGCCGTCCTCCGGCTGATCGCGATCCTGGCCGGGATCCACGCCACCACGGACGCGGACGGCTCGCGCCTGTACGTCAACCCGGCGCTGCCCGAGTGGCTGCCGCGCCTGACGATCCGGAACCTGCGCGCCGGCGCCGGATCGATGGACCTGGCCCTGAACGACGGGAACCTCGAGGTCCTCGCGAACACGACCGGGTTCGACGTCATCCACGGGCCGGCGCCGCGGTTGGGAGACGAGCGCCGGCCCGGTCGCTGAGCCGGCGCGACGACGCCCGGCAACGGTGCGACAATCGGCGCCCAGGCCCGCCGGGGTGGCAGGAGACGGAGGAGCGACGTGCCGACATACATGGACATGCACGACATCCCGGGCGTCAAGGCGGAGGACGTGGCCAAGGCGCACGAGGCCGACGTCGCGACCCAGGGGAAGTACGGCGTCGACTACAAGCAGTACTGGGTGAACGAGGCCGAGGGCAAGGTCTTCTGCCTCGTCGACTCGCCCGACAAGGAGACCGCCGCGCGCGTCCACCGCGAGGCGCACGGGCTCGAGGCGCACACGCTGTACGAGGTCAAGCCCGGCGGCTGATGGTCGCCGCACCCGAGCGGCGGATGCCCTCGCATGCGACCTCGACGAGGCGGGCTCCAGCGGCCCGCCTCGTTCCGCGTTCGGCGCGTCGCGGGACCGTGCCGCGCCGGCCCGAGCCGCGGGCGAACGACAGGCAGGTGTAACAGGCTTCCGGGCGGGTTCGACCCGGCTGCTCCCGGGCACGGGTGAGGCTGTGTCTCCACAGAAGGAGGCGCCCCCATGACCGACCTGCAGAACATCCTGAGCCGCATCGGCGGCGGCAACCTCGACTCGATCCTGTCGAGCTTCGGGCCCGGTCAGCCAGACCAGATGTCCGACACCGAGGTCCATGACTCGTACAGCAAGGTGGCCAGCCAGCTGCCGCAGGACCAGTACGTGGACGCGGCCCGCGAGGC
>DASSMI010000181.1:0-9923 GCA_035688935.1 Candidatus Limnocylindrales bacterium
CCTTCCGCGAGGTGGTTCGCCAGCCGCAGGATCGTGCCCCGGACGACGTCGTCGCCGACCGCCTCGCCGTGGCCGACGAGGTGGTGAGCGAGCATGTGGTTCGCGTACGAGCCGCCGTCGCCGGGAGCCACGCCGACCCGCTTCAGGACGCCGACCGCCGTCGTCGTCCCGTAGACGGCGTCACCCCTGGCGATCGCGTCCTCGACGACCGCCCGGGTCGCGTCCATCCGCGCGCGGGCACGGTCGTCGAGCGTCACCGGCTCGTGCCCGCGCGCGACGCGGACGAGCTCGTCGCGCGTGAGGTCGCGGCCGGTCACGGCGACGGTCATCGGCGTCCTCGGAACATGACGAAGCCCGCCCGGCGGTGCCGGACGGGCTTCGAGCGATGCGTGGTGACGAGGGCGATCAGAGCCCCTGCGTCGTGATGAAGTTCTTCGCCACCTCGGCGACGTCCTTCTGGTCGATCGCGACCTCCTTGCCCATCGAGGTGAGGAGCTCGGTCGTGATCTTCGCGGAGGCGTCGTTGAGGATCTTCTCGAAGGCGTCCTTGTCGACCTTCGCCAGGTAATCGTTGCGGACGAGCGGCGCGATGTTCTCGGCCGGCTGCGTCTGCTTGTCATCCTGGAGGACGACGAAGTTGAACTGGACGATCGCCGGCTGGGTCGAGCAGAACTCGGCCACGTCGATCGCCTTGCCCTGGAGGGCCTGCGCCATCGGGACATCGCAGGCGCCGAGCGCCGTGCGCTGCTTCGGCGGGTACTTGATGCCGTACTGCTCGAGCGCGCCCGCGCACAGCGGGTTCGTGTCGCAGTCGGACGGGAGGCCCCACTTCAGCTCGTCCTGATGGGCGGCGAGGTCGCTCATCTTCGTGAGGCTGAGGGACGTGGCCGTGTCCTGGCGGACGGCGAACGCGTTCGTGTCCGTTCCGGGCGCGATCGCGAGAACGGTGATGTTCTTCGGGGTCAGCGCGGCCTGGAGCGCGTCGGCGTTCTTCTGGCCGTCGCCGGTGATCTTCGTCTTGTCGTAGAAGCCCAGGCCCGAGCCCACGTACTCCGGGACGAGATCGATCTGGCCGGCATCCATCGCCGGGATCCGCTCCTGCCGGGACCCGAGGCCGAACTTCCGCTCGACCGTGTAGCCGTTCTTCTCGAGGACCTGGGCATAGATCTCGGCGACGAGCTTGGACTCGTAGAAGTTGTCCGAGCCGATCTTGATCGGGGCCTTCGCGGCCTCCGAGGCCGGCGCCGACGCCGGGGCGCTCGCCGCCGTCGACGACGACGGGCTCTGGGTCGCGCCGCCGCCGGTGCTGCAGGCAGCGACCAGGACCAGGACGGCCAGGCCGGCAGCCAGCACGCGGGGGGTCCGCATGGGTGTTCCTCCTCACTCACGCCGCATCCAGCGCGGCAATTGGCCCGCGTACCTTAGCAGCGGCTCGCGTCCGTGTCTGTCACGTTTGGGGGTCGGAGTCTGACGGAATCGCGGTCAGGCTGCGGCGGCCTCTTCGGTCGGAACCGCGTCGATCCGGGTCGGTCGGCGGCGGATGTCGCGCGACTTGCGGAGGGCGCGCGGCGTGAGCCGCGTCTGGGCCCAGGCGAGGATGAGGTCGACCCCGACGGCGAGGACCGTCACGAGGATCGCCCCGGCGTAGATCGAAGGCCGGCCGGCGAGGCCCTGGTTGAGCCCATCGAAGATGAACCGGCCCAGCCCGCCGCCGCCGAGGATCGCGGCGATCGTCGCGGTCGCGATCACCTGCAGCGTGGCGGTGCGCAACCCACCGACGAGAATCGAGGATGCGATCGGGAGCTCGATCCGGGTGAGGATCTGGCGCTCGCGGAGTCCCATCCCGCGGCCCGCCTCGATCAGATCGCGGTCGACGGACCGGAGCCCGGCGTACGTCGCGACGAGCAGCGGCGGGATCGCGAGAAACATCATCGCGAGGAACGCCGGAGCGAAGACGAGCCCGAAGCTCGGCGTGTAGATCCCCGTCTCCGCGAGGACGAGCGTGGCCGGCAGCAGGATCACCATCATCGCGTAGGACGGGATCGCCCGGCCGATGTTCGCCAGGTTGATCGCAAACCCCGAGCCGCGATTCGTGTGGCCGATGTACAGGCCGATCGGCACCGCGATCAGCGCGGCGACGATCACCGCGAGCACGGAGATCTGGAGATGCTCGACGAGCCGGGCAGGGATCCCGAGCGATCCTTGCCAGTTCGCCGGGTCGGTCAGGAACGCGACCACGCCGTCCATCAGCTCGCTCCGGCCCGGGCCCGAGCCCACGGCGTGATCAGCCGCTCCAATTGGACGAACAGGACGTCGGCGCCGACGGCGAGGAGGATCGAGAGGATCGCCCCGAGCAGGTACTTCGTGGGGAAGAACGTCTGGATTCCCTCGGTGATCAGTTGACCCAGACCGCCGAACGCGTCGCCCAGGACCGCCACGATCGTCGCCAGGCCGATCGTCGTCACCGACGCGAGACGGACGCCGGCGATCATCAGCGGGACCGCGAGCGGCAGCTCCACGCGGAACAGGCGCTCACGACGCGTATAGCCCATTCCTTCGGCGGCCTCGAGGATCTCCGACGGGACGGCCGTGAACCCGGCCGCGAAGTTGCGGAACAGGATCAAGAGCGTGTAGGTCGTGAGCGGGATCCAGGCGGTGATCAAGGTGAGGCCGGTGATCGGCCGGAGGACCGCGAACGCGGCCAGGCTCGGGATCGTGTAGAGAACGCCGGTCACGAGGGTGACGGGGGCGTACGCCCATCGCTGTCGGACCGCCCAGACGGCGAGGATCAGCGAGATCGCGATCCCGATCAGCATCGGGACGACGATCAGCTGGAAGTGCTGGATGATCCGCGTCCAGATCTGATCGAGATGGCCGAAGGTCCAGGTGAAGTCGAAGAGCTTCGTGCCGGGCGGCATCTCACACGCCCTCGAGGGCGGCCTGGTCGGCCGCGCCGGCGTCGCCCCGGACCGGGACCCCGCCATCGACGTCCCCGTCCTCCTCGGTCGCGAGCAGTGCGAGGTCGTCGAACGCCGGCGAGTGCTCGCCCTCCCGCATCTTCCGGGCGATCGTCTCGATCGTGACGAGCCCCTGGACGGCGCCCGCGCGGTCCACGACGATGCCCGTCTGGACGTCGGCGTCGAGCATCATCGACAGGGCGTCCTTGAGCGTCGTCCGCTTGTTGACGAGCGGCGAGACGGGGTTCGCCATCTCGGCGGTCACGCGATCGCCGCCCGTCAGGTCGTCGCCGGCCGCCCAGCCGAGCGGCCGGTCCGATTCGTCGACGACGAGGATGTAGCCGAGCGGCGCCGCCGCGGCGCGCCCGCGAGCGTCGGCGATCGACTCGCCGACGCGTGTCGTGACCGCGGGTTGCATCGGGACGTCGGAGATCCGGAGCAGGGACAGGCGCTTGAGCCCGCGGTCCTGTCCGACGAAGCGGGCGACGAACTCGGACGCGGGCGCGGCGAGGATGTCGAGCGGCGGGCCGAACTGGGCGAGGATCCCCCCGGTCTGGAAGACCGCGACGAGGTCGCCCATCTTGATCGCCTCGTCGATGTCGTGGGTGACGAACAGGATCGTCTTGGCGATCTGCTCCTGGAGGCGGAGGAACTCGTTCTGGAGCCGGTCGCGGACGATCGGGTCCACGGCGCCGAACGGCTCGTCCATGAGCATGATCGGCGGGTCCGCGGCGAGGGCCCGGGCGACGCCGACGCGCTGGCGCTCGCCGCCACTCAACTGGGACGGGAAGCGGTCGCGGTACTTCGCCGGGTCGAGCCCCACGAGCCCGAGCAGCTCCTCGGCGCGTTCGCGCTGGCGGGCCTTCGTCCAGCCGAGGAGCCGCGGCACGGTCGCCACGTTCTCGCCGATCGTCTGGTGCGGGAACAGGCCGATCTGCTGGATGACGTAGCCGATGCTCCGGCGGAGCTCGGTGAGCTCGCGGGTTCCGGCGTCGACGCCGTCGATCTTGATCTGGCCGGACGTCGGCTCGATCAGCCGGTTGACCATCTTCAGGCTCGTCGTCTTCCCGCAGCCCGACGGCCCCACCAGGACGCAGATCTTGCCCGCCGGGACGGTCAACGAGAGGTCGTTGACGGCGCCGGGCGTCTCCCCGCGCTTCTTCCGTCCGGTCGGCGCGTCGTAGTGCTTCGTCACGTGGTCGAACTCGACGACCGCGGCCTGATGACGCTGCTCGACCATCGGCGCTCGTTCCTCCTCCGGGCGTCCTGGGCGGGGCCCGTCGTGACGGGCTGAGCCGCGACAGTACCGCATCGATGATCGTCGGCGATACTCGCCGCGTGAAGATCACCGCCATCCGGATCGACCGGCTCCGCGTCCCGCTCGACCCGCCGTTCCCGGCGGCCTGGGACCCGGACCCGCGGACGTCGTTCCCGGTATCGATCGTCCGGGTCGAGACCGACGAGGGCGTCGTCGGGATCGGCTCGGGCGACACGATGGACGCGTTCGAGGCGTTCTCCCACCTGTTCGTCGGGCAGGATCCGCTCGCGATCGCGCGCCATGTCCGGTCCCTGGAGACCATCGACTTCCACGCCTCGCGCTACTGGCCGCTCGAGGCGGCGCTCTGGGACATCGCCGGCAAGGTCGCCGGTCTGCCGGTCGCGACGCTGTTCGGCGGGGCGGTCGACGGGATTCCGGCGTACGCCTCGTGCGGCTCGCTCGTGCCGGCAGCGGAGCGGGCCGAGCGCGCGCTGGCGATGCGCGCCGAGGGCTTCCGCGCGTTGAAGATCCGGGTCGATCCGCGGCGGCTCGAGGACGGCCTCGCCGCCGTTCGCGCGACGCGCGAGGCCGTCGGCGACTCGATGGCGATCATGGTCGACCTCAACCAGGGCTGGCGGATGGCCGGCGACGTCTCGCCGTCGTTGGACCTCGTGGCGGCCCGCTCGATCGCGGTGCGTCTGGCCGAGCTCGACGTGCTCTGGGTCGAGGAGCCACTCGCCGGAACGGATCTCGCCGGGCTCGCAGCGTTGCGGGCGACCGGCCCCGGGACGCGGATCGCCGGCGGCGAGATGGCCCGGACGTTCGCCGATTCGCTGGCCGCGCTCGACGCGGACGCGTTCGACGTCTACCAGCCGGACGTCGTGCTCGCCGCCGGGATGCTCCGGACGCGAACCGTGGCCGAGGTGGCGCTCGCGCGGAACCGCTGGTTCACGCCGCATACCTGGACGAACGGGATCGGCTTGCTCGCGAACCTGCACGTCGCCGCGGGGGTCGGCGGCGGCCCGTTCCTCGAGTTCCCGTACGACCCGCCGGGATGGACCCCCGAACGGCGCGACGCCTTCCTGACCGAGCCGATCCGGCCCGACTCCGACGGCGTCCTCCGCGTGCCGGCCGGGCCGGGCTTGGGGATCGAGCTCGACGATCTCGCCATCCGGCGGTTCGCGGCATGACGGGGGCCGCGGAGGCGCCGCGCAAGCTCACCGCCGACGACTGGATCGCGCGCGCTCGGGACGTCCGGCCCCGGACCGAGCTGTTCATCGACGGCCGGTTCTCGCCGGCCGCGTCGGGGCGGACGTTCCGCGACGTGACCGGCCGAGACGGGTCCGTCATCGCCGAGGTGGCGGAGGCGGACGCGTCGGATGTCGGGCGGGCGGTCGCGGCGGCCCGCGCCTCGTTCGATGACGGGCGCTGGTCGCGCCAGAAGCCGGCCGACCGGAAGCGCGTGCTCCTGCGGCTCGCCGAGCTCATGCGCGAATCGCGCGACGAGCTGGCCCTCCTCGAGTCGCTCGACGTCGGGAAGCCGATCCGCGACGCGATCCACGTCGACGCGACGTCGTCCGCCGTCACGATCCAGTGGTACGCCGAGACGATCGACAAGGTCTACGGCGAGGTCGGGCCGACCGGACCCGACGCGCTGTCGCTCGTGACCCGCGAGCCGATCGGGGTGGTCGCCGCGATCGTGCCCTGGAACTACCCGCTGATCATCACGGCCTGGAAGCTCGGACCGGCCCTGGCGGCCGGCAACTCGGTCGTGCTGAAGCCTGCGTCGCAGTCACCGCTCACCGCACTCCGGCTCGGCGAGCTCGCCTCGGAGGCGGGTCTCCCGGACGGCGTCCTGAACGTCGTGACCGGTCCCGGGTCCGTGGTGGGGCCGGCCCTCGCCCGCGACCCGCGGGTGGACAAGATCGCGTTCACCGGCTCGACCGAGGTCGGGAAGTCCCTCCTGAGGGCGGTCGGCGAGACCGATGTCAAGGCGATCACGCTCGAGCTCGGCGGCAAGAGCCCGCAGGTCGTCCTCGGCGACGTGGCGGATCTCGAGGCCGCCGCGACGGCGATCGGGTGGGGGATCTTCTACAACAGCGGCCAGACGTGCAACGCGGGCTCGCGGCTGATCGTGCATCGCTCGGTGCGCGAGGAGCTGGTCGGGCGGGTCGCCGCGATGGGCGAGAAGCTGGCTCCGGGCGAGCCGCTCGATCCGAAGACGAAGCTCGGCGCGATCGTCGACGACCGCCAGCTGGACAAGGTCCTGTCGTACGTCCGCCTCGGGGAGTCGGAGGGCGCGCGCGTCGTCGCCGGCGGATCGCGCGTCCGCGAGGAGACGGGCGGGTTCTACGTCCAGCCGACGATCCTCGACGGGGTCTCGAACTCGTGGCGCGTCGCCCGCGAGGAGATCTTCGGGCCGGTCCTGACCGTGACGGAGTTCTCGGACGAATCCGAGGCGCTCGCGATCGCCAACGACACGCCGTACGGGCTCGCGGCGGGGATCTGGACCCGGGACGTGAAGAAGGCGCATCGGCTGGCGCGGTCGATCCGGGCAGGGACGGTCTGGGTGAACACGTTCGACTCAGCCGACATCACCGTCCCGTTCGGCGGGTTCAAGCAAAGCGGGTTCGGGCGCGACAAGGGGATGGCCGCGCTCGACGGTTACACGCAGCTGAAGACCACCTGGCTGGACCTGTCCGAATGAAGATGTCGCAGGGCCCCCGTCTCGCCCCACGAGCGAATGCGGCGCGAATCGAGCCGGCGAGAGCTCGAATCGCCGCGTTTGCCGCCGAATCCGCAGGTTCCGCTCGCCCGGCGCAACGATTGCGCGCATGTGCCCTCGGAGCCGTCGCATTCGCTCGCCCCACGAAACGGGCCGCCCGGCGGTCGCCCGGGCCGAGCGGCGCCACCCGATGACCGACGACGAGCTGCTCGCCGCCGCCCTCGGGACGCCGCCGGAAGCACCCACCGGCGAGGTCGCCCCGCGCCGTCGCGGCGGCGGCCGGGCCGGGCACGAGCGGAGCCGGCTCCCGCAGCAGCGACCGTGGACGCAGCCGCGGATCCCGTACGAGCCGGTCCGGGTGCTCAGCGACGACGAGATCGAGTCGATCCACGAGGCGTCCCTCAGGGTCCTCGCCGAGATCGGGATGGACTTCCTCGACGATGAGGCACGCGACCTGCTCCGCGCGGCCGGGGCGCAAACGGAGCCCGGCAGCCAGCGCGTCCGGTTCGACCCCGCGATGGTCGAGGAACGGATCCAGACGGCGCCCTCGGAGTTCACCCTCCACGCGACCAACCCCGCGCACGACCTCGTCATGGGCGGACGCTGGACCGCCTTCGGCTCGGTCGCCTCCGCGCCGAACGTGAAGGACCTGGACGCCGGCCGGCGAACCGGCAACCACGCCGACTACCAGAACCTCATCCGGCTCTGCCAGATGCTCAACCCGGTCCATTTCTTCGCCGGCTACCCGGTCGAGCCGGTCGACCTGCACGCGTCGGTCCGCCACCTCGACGCGGTCTTCGACCTGCTGACCCTCGCGGACAAGCCGATCCACGCCTACTCGCTGGGCCGGCAGCGGATCCTCGACGCGATCGAGATGGTCCGGATCGCGCACGGCCTGTCCGAGTCCGAGATGGAAACCCGGCCGTCGCTCTTCACGATCATCAACTCCAGCTCGCCGCTCCGGCTCGACACGCCGATGCTCCACGGCATCCTCGAGATGTCGGCCCGCAACCAGGTGATCTGCATCACGCCGTTCACGCTGGCGGGTGCGATGGCGCCGGTGACCCTGGCCGGCGCCCTCGTGGAGCAGAACGCCGAGGCGCTGGCCGGGATGGCGCTGACCCAGGTCGTCCGGCCCGGCGCCCCGGTGATCTACGGCGGGTTCACCTCGAACGTCGACATGCAGTCCGGCGCGCCGGCGTTCGGGACGCCCGAGTACATGAAGACCGCCTTGATCGGTGGCCAGCTCGCCCGGCGCTACAGGGTTCCGTATCGGTCCTCGAACGTGTCGGCGGCCAACGCCGTCGACGCCCAGGCCGCGTACGAATCGGTCTTCTCGTTGTGGGGCGCGGTGATGGGCGGCGTGAATCTCCTGATGCACGGAGCGGGATGGATGGAGGGCGGCCTCCACGCCGGCTACGAGAAGGTCATCCTCGATGCCGAGCTGCTCGGCATGGTGGAGGCGTTCCTCGACCCGGTCCCGGTCGACGAGGACTCGTTGGCGTTCTCGGCGATGCAGGAGGTGGGTCCCGGCGGCCACTTCTTCGGCGCCGAGCACACGCAGTCGCGCTACCGGACCGCGTTCCACAAGCCGATGCTCAGCGACTGGCGGAACTACGAGACCTGGGAGGAGGCCGGCTCGCCGGAGCTGCCGGCAAAGGCGAACCGGATCTGGAAGGAGCTGCTCGCCGCCTACGAGCCGCCGGCGATGGATGCCGGCCGCCGCGAGGGGCTCGAGGCGTTCGTCGCCCGCCGCAAGCTCGAGGGCGGCGTCCCGACCGACTTCTAGCCGGCCCCGGGCGGCGTGAGGCCGCAGTCCGGGTCGGTGCAGAGCTCGAGGCCGAGCTGGCGGAGTCCTTCGGCCAGCGGCGTGAACCCGAGATTCCCGTCGAAGGTCCGGCTCGTGACGCCGGCCGGGATGCCCCGAACGAGGACCGCGCCGCCGGAGTCACCGCCCGCGACGTGGGCGTCGGCGATGACCATGCACGGGAAGTAGGCGCCGTCCTGCGTCGCGTCGAACAGGTTCGGCCCCTTGCTGATCACGCGTCCCGATCGGAAGACGTCCCGTCCGTTGATCTCGATCGGGTCGCCCACCGCGATGTCCGAGCAGCCCAACGGGCGGGCGTCGGGCGCGATCGTCCGATACCCACCCGTGCCGAAGTCGACGAGATTCAGGTGGCCCCACGGGATCCGATCGATCGCGACGATCAGGTAGTTCATGTCGGACGAGGCGCACCAGTGCCCGGGGTACGGGCAGGACGGGTCCTCGGCCTTCGGCCCGAACACCCCGCGGACGCCCGTGCCGTCCGGGTCCGTTGCGACCGTGCCCTCGCTCGTGCAGTGCCCGGTGGAGGTCAGGACGATCGCATCGCCGTGGCGCGCGTAGAACCCACCGGCGCAGTAGCCCCAGAGCTGCTGGCCGGCGAGGACGGGCGGATCGTAGATCGGCGTCGTCCGTCGCGGCTCCAGCGCTCGCCAGACGAGCGTCTCGACGACGATCGCGACGCCGACGAGCGCGATCGGGACGACCCGCTTCCAGCGGACACGGCCCCACCTCGGCGTCATCCGGCACCCACGCTCAAACTCTATGGGGCGCCCGTGCCGATCGTGTGCAGGGTTTTCCCTCCCCCGTCGAGCCGATGCGTGCCGCCCCTGGGAATCCGACGGCGACGGACGTCGTGGACCGGTAGGCTTGGGCTCCGGCCCCGGTCCGCCGCGCCCGTCACCAGGAGGAACCCTTGAAGTCGTCCGCGCAGGTCGTCGTCATCGGTGGAGGCGTCGTGGGCGCCAGCGTTCTGTACCACCTGACGAAGGCCGGCTGGACGGACGCGATCCTCCTCGAGCGGCGCGAGCTGACGGCCGGCTCCACCTGGCACGCGGCCGGCGGCATGCACACGCTCAACGGCGACCCGAACGTCGCGCGGCTCCAGCAGTACACGATCCAGCTCTACGAGTCGATCCAGAAGGAGTCGGGCCAGGACTG
>DASSMI010000182.1:0-2451 GCA_035688935.1 Candidatus Limnocylindrales bacterium
GATGACGCGCTCGACGTGTTCGCGGTGCATGGCGTCGGCGGCGTCTTCGGGGCGGTGGCCACGGGCGTCCTCGCGACGAGCGCGGTCCAGGCCGCCTACAAGGGCCTGATCGACGGCAACGCCGGCCAGGTCGCCACCCAGCTCCTCGCCGTCGGGGCGACGATCGCCTACGCCGTCGTGGCGACGTTCGTCATCGTCAAGGTCGTCGACTTCATCCTCGGGATCCGCGTCTCGCTTCGCGACGAGGAGCTGGGGATCGATCTGGCGGTGCACGGAGAGGTCGCCTACCAGTCGTAGCGAGCGGGCGTCATCCGCAACGCACGCAATCGCCACTCGAGCGTCCGCCGGGCAACCGGCGGGCGCTCCTTCATGGCCTCGAGCCGGTACGATCCGGCTCTCCCATGGACGACACTCCGCTCGCCGCGGCCGCGCCGCCCGAGACCGCGTCCGAGCCCGAGAGCGCCCGCGACGTCCTCGGCCGCCTCGACGCCGGGCTCGGTCGCCGGTTCTGGACCCTCTTCTCGGCCTCGTTCCTCGCCAACCTCTCGGACGGGATCTTCGGGATCGCCCTTCCGCTCATGGCCGCGAGCCTGACCCGAGACCCCGGGCTGGTCGCCGGCGTGTCGGTCGCCGGACGTCTCCCGTGGCTCGTCTTCGCCCTCCTCGCGGGCGCCCTCGCGGACCGCCTCGACCGTCGCCGAACGATGATCCTCGTGGACTTCGGCCGGGCGGTCCTGCTCGGCGGTCTGACCGTCGCCGTTCTCGCGAACGTCGCGACGATCTGGCTCCTCTACCTCGTCGCCTTCGTCCTCGGCTGCTTCGAGACCATGTTCGACACCGCCGCGAGCTCCATGCTGCCGAACGTCGTCGGCACCGACCGCGTCGTCGCGGCGAACAGCCGCCTCCAGGCAGTCGAGATCACGATGAACACCTTCGTCGGCCCGCCGATCGGTGGGTTCCTCGTCGCGATCAGCGTCGCAACCGCGTTCGGCACGGCTGCCGCCGGCTATCTCGGCGCGTTGCTGTGCCTCCTGGCCTTGACCGGCTCGTTCCGGCCGGCCCGGGCGGCTGGTGGCGCGTCCATCCGCTCGGACATCGGCGACGGACTCCGCTACCTCGTCCACCACCGACTCCTCCGGACGATGGCCCTCGTCGTCGGTCCGATGAATCTCGCGTTCATGGCGACGCTCTCGATCCTCGTCCTGTACGTCGTGGAGCCGGGGCCGCTCGGGCTCGACAGCGTCGGCTTCGGTCTGCTGACGAGCGCCACCGCCGTCGGCACGATCGCGGGCACGGTGCTCGCCGGCCGCTACGAGGCGGTCCTGGGCCGGGCGAACCTCTTCGCGGCGTGCATCGTGTCGCTGATCGTCCAGGATCTCGTCTTCATCCTTGTCCCGCAGCCGATCGTCATCGGGATCGTCCTCGCGGTCGCCGCGAGCGTCGGTGGCGCATTCAACGTCGTGTTCGGATCGATCCGCCAGCGGATCGTCCCGAACCACCTCCTGGGTCGCGTGATGGCCAGCTTCCGGGTGATCAGCTGGGGCGCGCTGCCACTCGGGGCCCTCCTCGGCGGTCTCGTGGGTCAGGCGTTCGGGCTGACCGCGGTGTTCGTCGGTGCGGCGGTGATCCACACGCTCCTGCTGCTCAGCAGGCTGGTCCTGACCGATACGTTCATGGACCAGGTCGAAGCCCAGGCGGCCGCGAACGCCGCATTCGTCCGCTGACAGCGGACGAATGCCCCTCGAGCGACGCGGCCTGAACTTCGTCGACGCCGCGGGTTTCGCCCGCGGCGCACGATCGGCGATGCGGAGGCGGATCCCGCGGCCACCCGCGTTCGTTGCCCGCCCAGCGGGCGTGACGACGGCTGGAGTGCCGTCCCGCGGGCCGAGATCGGCCAATCCCTCTGCGTCGCGCGACGACCTGCCCGCCAGGCGGGCCGATCGGCGTCCGAGCGCCCTGACCAGTCGTCCTCTTGCCCGCTCAGCGGGCAACGGGACCTCAGCCCGCGGCGACGACCTCGGCGTCCGACGGATCCGTGACCGTCGTCGGCAGCCCCTCGAGGAGCGGATCGGTCCACGACCAGGCCGCCCCGTAGCGCGTGCCCACGGCTCCGTGCCGCGCCGCCTCCACGCGGAGCGGCAGCCCGAAGATCCCGATGAAGCCGACCGCGGCCGCGTGGTCGAACGCGTCGCCCTGATCGTAGGTCGCGAGGTTCTTGTCGTACAGCGACAGCGGCGAGCGCCGACCGGTCACGATCGCCGAGCCGTGATCCAACCGGATCCGGACCTCGCCCGAGACCACGCGCTGGGACGACGCCACGTACCCGCGGAGATCGCGGTGAAGCGCGGAGAACCACAGCCCGTCGTACGTCAGCTGAGCCAGCTCGTTCGCGACGATCCGGTTGAACCGGAGCGTGTCCTTGGTCAGGGTCAGCCCCTCGAGGGCGCGATG
>DASSMI010000183.1:0-16036 GCA_035688935.1 Candidatus Limnocylindrales bacterium
CGGGCGCTCGCCCGGGAGCTGCGGCTGTCATGGGCGACCCGGACGCATCGCGGGTTCTTCCTCCGGGCCGAAGACTTCTTCGGGTTCGCGCGGCGGATGGCGACGATGAGAGCGGAGCTCGAGGCGGGCCGGCGCTCGGGCTTCCCGTTCAACGTGCCCGCGATCGCGGACCTCGCGCCGATCGAGCTGGAGCGGCCCGTCACGATCTTCGTCGGCGAGAACGGGTCGGGGAAATCGACCCTCCTCGAGACGATCGCCATCGCCGCTCGGGCCACGACCGCCGGGACGGCGGATGCCGTCGACGACGACAGCCTGGGCGGGCTGCGTTCGCTCGCCGGCGAGCTCCGCCTGTCTTGGGCGACACGGTCGCACCGAGGGTTCTTCCTTCGGGCGGAGGACTTCTTCGGCTTCGCCCGGCGGATGGCGACGATGCGAGCCGACCTGGAGGCGGGGCTCGCGGCCACGCTCGCGGAGTACGCCGGCCGTGAGGCATATGCTCGCGACCTCGCGACCTTGCCGTACCGGAAGGAGCTGGCCGAGCTGCAGCGGCGCTACGGCGAGGGGGTCGACACGCGCTCGCATGGCGAGGCGTTCCTCGCGTTCTTCCGCGACCGCTTCGTCCCCGGCGGGACCTACTTCCTCGACGAGCCCGAGGCGCCCCTCTCGCCCGCGCGCCAGCTGGCATTCCTCGCCTTGCTGCGCGAGGCGGTCGCCGCCGACTGCCAGATCGTCATGGCGACGCACTCGCCGATCCTGCTCGCGTTCCCGGACGCGGCGATCTGGTCGTTCGACGACGCACCGATCCGGCGCGTCGCGTACGAGGACCTGGAGCACGTCCGGCTGACGCGCGACTTCCTCGCGAACCCCGGCGCGTTCCTGCGTCACCTCTGACCCGGGCTATCCTCCGCGGCGATGGCCGCGTCTCCGTTGATCTCCGCCGCCGAGCTCCGCGACCGGATCGCACGTCGCGAACCGGCACTCCGCGTCGTCGACTGCCGCTGGGTGCTCGGGCAGCCGGGTGCAGGGCGGGCCGCCTACGACGCCGGGCATCTGCCGGGCGCCGTGCATCTCGACATCGACACGGACCTGGCCGATCCCGACGGGTATGGCGCGCCCGGTCGCCATCCGCTGCCGTCGCCGGCGGCATTCGCCGAGGTGATGCGGCGGATCGGGCTGCGCGACGCCGATCTCGTCGTCGCCTACGACGACGTCGGCGGCTGGGTGGCGGCGCGGCTGTGGTGGATGCTCGAGTCCCTCGGGCACCGCAGGGCGGCGGTCCTCGACGGCGGGATCCAGGCCTGGCGTGCGGCCGGCGGCGAGCTCACGACAGACGTTCCGTCGTTCGCCGAGACGACCGACGCCGAGCTCCACCTCGGGACGGCGTGGACCGGCGTGATCGAGCGCGAGGAGCTGAGGCGCCGGCTCGGATCCGTCGTGCTGCTCGACGCTCGCGCGGCGGCGCGGTATCGGGGCGAGCTGGAGCCGATCGATCCCGTGGCCGGCCACATCCCGACGGCGCGAAGCGCACCGACCGACGGGAACCTCGTCGCACCCGGTGGCGCGTTCCTGCCAGCGTCGGACCTCGAGGCGCGTTTCCGCGCGCTCGGCGCGGACGGCTCGCAGGGCCCGGTCGTCACGTCGTGCGGAAGCGGCGTGTCCGCGCTCCACCACGCGCTCGCGCTGCGTGCGGCGGGCCTCCCGGACCCGATCCTCTACGTCGGGTCGTACAGCGACTGGTCGCGTTCGGGCGAGTCGGTCGCGACCGGCTCCGAGCCGGGAGACCCGCCCCCCGCGCGAGGCTAGTCCCTCGGTCCCGCAGGCGACCCGACCATCGGCTAGTTGCCTCGGCGCACCACCTCGCGGACGCTCGGAATCCCCTTGGTCGCCAAAGGAGATCCGCCATGTCCACTCGATCCCGATCGCTCGCCGCCCTGCGCGCGGCGATCGCCGGCGCGTTCCTCGCCGTGATCCTGCCCGGTCACGCCCTGGCCGCCGGCGTCGTCACCGTCACGCCGGCCGACCTGGGGACGAGCTGGGACTGGTCCGGGCTCGGCGCGGGCACGGGCGCATTCGTCGCCGGGCCGGCATCGCCACCGCTCGGCGTCGGCAGCTTCGAGATGACGACGGCCGTGGAGAACGTCGACAAGTCGACCCTCGTCACGAGCGACTTCACGGGCGACCGGTTGAGCGACCTGTCGGCGCTCAGCTACTGGACCTATCGCAGCAGCGCGTCGACAGCGGCGTCGTTCACCGCGCCGTCGGTCAACATCGCGATCTTCACGAACGCCGACGGGCCGGGCACGGGATTCGCGACCCTCGTGTTCGAGCCGCTCTACGCCTTCGGCAACGGCGCGATCCAGGATGACGTGTGGCAGGCCTGGGACACGTTCGCGCCCACCCAGACCGCGTTCGCCGGCGGTTGGTGGGTGACCCGTCAGGTCGGCGCGCTGTGCCCATCGGCCTGCTACGCCGACTTCGCGACGATCGTCGCGAACGCGCCCGACGCGACGATCCTCAGCGTCGGCCTGAATGTCGGCCGCGGCCCGGCGTCGTTCATCGGCGCGGTCGATGGCCTGAGCCTGACGATGGCCGGCGAGACGACGACGTACGACTTCGAGCCGCTCCGCGCCGACAAGGCGGGCTGCAAGGACGGCGGGTGGGTCGACTTCGTCGCGCCGACCTTCAGGAACCAGGGCGACTGCGTCAGCTGGGTCACGACCGGTGGCCGGAACGACGGTGCCGGGCCGGCCGTGGCGGCGACCGCCAAGCCGAGCGCGGCGAAGGCGGCCCGGGCCGAGGATCGGGTGACGCGCCGGCTCTCGACGTCCAGCCACGACGCGGGAACCAATCCCGCGACCGACCACAGGCCGGCCAAGCACGACTCCGCGAAGGGCGCTGCGAGCTCCCACGGCAAGGGCAAGTAGCCCGAGGTCAGCGTCGGCATCGCTCCGAGTCAGCCTCGGGGCGATGACCGGCCTCCGCCCTCCCGTTCGCCCGGGTTGCATCGATCCGGCCGCGAGGCGGCCGCGCCCCGGGCGGCAACTCTGGTGCGACGGCTACTCCAGGTAGTCCTTCAGCTTGCGGCTCCGCGACGGGTGGCGCAGCTTGCGGAGCGCCTTCGCCTCGATCTGGCGGATCCGCTCGCGGGTCACGTTGAACTCGCGACCGACCTCCTCGAGCGTCCGGGCCCGCCCATCCTCCAGCCCGAACCGCAGCTGGAGGACGCGCCGCTCGCGCCCCGTCAGCGAGTCCAGCACCGCCTCCACCTGCTCCTTGAGCAGCTGGTGCGACGCGGCTTCGGCCGGCGCCAGGGCGCCGCGGTCCTCGATGAAGTCGCCGAGGTGGGAGTCCTCCTCCTCGCCGATCGGCGTCTCGAGCGACACCGGCTCCTGCGAGACCTTGATGATCTCGCGGACCTTCTCCGGGGTGACCTGGACCTCCTGGCCCTTCGACATCGCCTCGGCGATCTCCTCGACCGTCGGCTCCCGGCCCAGCTCCTGGAGGAGCTGACGCGAGACGCGGATCAGCCGGTTGATCGTCTCGACCATGTGGACCGGGATCCGGATCGTCCGGGCCTGGTCGGCGATCGCGCGCGTGATCGCCTGGCGGATCCACCAGGTGGCGTACGTCGAGAACTTGAAGCCCTTCTCGAAGTCGAACTTCTCGACCGCCCGGATCAGGCCGATGTTGCCCTCCTGGATGAGGTCGAGGAACGACATCCCGCGGCCGATGTACTTCTTCGCGATCGAGACGACGAGCCGGAGGTTCGCCGACGTCAGCTGCTCGCGGGCGTCGCGGCCGATCCGCACGAGCTCGCCCTTGCGATGCGCCAGCTTCGTGTTCAGCGGCACCTCGGGGTCGAAGCCCATCCGCTTGAGCAGCTCGGCATCGTTCCCGGAGGTGATCCAGCGCTCCAGCGCGGGGAACGCGACGTCGTCCCGCGTCCAGTCGTAGATCGCCCGCAGTCCCACGTTGTCGCGCGAGTCGAGATCGCCGTTGTGGACCGCGAAGTACGCCCAGTCGAGCAGCGTCAGGAACGAATCCGGATCCGTCTTCTCGGTGTACGACGCGACGAGCTTCTTCGCCTCCTTCAGGAGGTCCTTCGTCCCCTCCGACTGCGCGTCGCGGCCGGCCCTGACCAGATGGAAATCGGGTGGCGCGACGAGGAGATCCTTGGCCGCCTTCGCGTGGATGGCGTCGAAGACGAGCTTGTGCGCCTCGTCGCCAAGCGGCAGCCGGTGCTGCGGCTTCTGCGTCCGGGTCTTCGATTCGGTGTTGTGGAGCGTCCACTCGTGGAGCGAGACAATCCCCTTCCACGGCTCCTCGACGAGCTGCTCGCCCAGCTCGATCGCCTTGGCGAGGACGACCTCCTCCTCGGCGGTCAGGAGGGCGACCTTGCCGATCTCCTTGAGGTACATCCGGACCGGGTCGTCGATCCCGATCATGTCGGCCGAGATCGCCTCGAGGTCCTCCGCGGAGGGCTCCTCGAGCTCGGCGGCATCGAGCTTGGTCGGTCCGTCCGCGGGCAGCTTGCCGTCGAGGGCGACGCCGTCCTCCCCGACGACCTCCACACCGACGTCGCCGGCCTCGGCGATCGCGCCGTCGCCGCCGGGCTCCGGCCCGAGCTCGAGATCGTCGTCGTCCTCGTCGTCTTCGTCGGCGACCTTCGGGAGCACGACCTTCGCCGCGCGCAGGTTGCGGGTGGCCAGCCGGGCCTCTTCGACGTCGGCCTTCGCGCGGCGAGGACGGGTCAGAACGGCTTCGACGAGCTGCTTATCGAGCGGATCGGCCATCGGTGCCCTCCTGGAAGTGCCGGGTCATGCGCGGACGAGGACCGTCGCCTGTTCGATCTGGCGATCGACCGCGCGACGGGATTCGTTGGTCTGGCGTTGGAGATCGATGAGCCTGGTCACGGTGTCGCGCTCGCCGCGGCTCTCGGCCGCGAGGAGCTCGGCCGCCACCCAGTCGGCCCGTTCGTCGAGCCGCTGGCGCTCGAGCCGCAGCAGGCACCGATCGACGGCGTACGCGATCCGTTCGGGCGCGATCCGGCCGAGATCGGGCGACGGCCGCGCGAGGATCGCCTGGGCGAGCGCCCGGATCTCGTCGTCCAGGGCGGCCATGAGCGCCGACATCGAGAACGGCGGATGGATTCCCTGGTCGTTCGCCTCGCGAGCCCGAACGATCGAGCGGAACAGCTCCCGCGCCGGCGTCGACGGCAGCTGATCCGGGCCGATCTCGTCCGCCGCGCGGAGCTGCTGATCGGGGACGAGCAGGATCAGCCGGAGGAGCTCCTCCTCGACCGGCGTGATCGAGGCGAGGATCCGATCCACGGGGAGCGCGTCGGCGGCGCCGATGACGGCGTCGGCGGTGATCCGGCCCTGGCTGGCCACGCTCGCCGGGCTCCGGTGGAGCACCTCGAGCACGGAGCGCTCCTCCACGCCGGACACGCGGTGGATCGTCTGGAGGTACGCGTCGCGCATCACCGGGTTGGGGATCGCCCGGAGCGTCGGCACGATCGCGTCGACGAAGCGTGCCTTGCCGCCCGGCGTCTTCAGGTCGAACCCGCGGGCGTGCTGGTCGATGAGGTAGTCGACGATCGGCTGGGCCGTCCGGACCTCCTCGCGCCACAGGTCGGGCGAGTCGCGGAGGACCTCGTCGGGATCCATGCCGTCGGGCAGCCGGACGACCCGCACCTCGTCGAGCTCGACGCCCGTATCGGCGGCCGCGAGTTGCGGGATGATCGCCTCGAGCGCGTTCACGCCGAACGTTCCGGCTTTCTCGCCGGCCGCGTCGACGTCGTAGGCGAGGGCAATCCGCTTGCCATACCGGGTGAGGACCGCGACCTGGCCCGGCGTGAGCGCCGTCCCGAGCGAGGCGACCACGTTGTCGAAGCCGGCCTGGTGCGCCATCAGCGCGTCGGTGTAGCCCTCGACGATGACCGCCTGGCCGCCCTTCCGGATCGAGCCCTTCGCCCGATCGATCAGGTACAGCGTCCGGCTCTTGTCGAACAGCGGCGTCGCGGGCGAGTTCAGGTACTTGGGCCCGTGGTCCCGGCCGTCGTCCGCGATCGCCGGAAGGATCCGGCCGCCGAGCCCCACCGCGGACCCGTTCATGTCCCGGATCGGGAAGATCACCCGCTCGCGGAACCGGTCGTAGACCCCGCCGCGCGCCGATTGGCGCGGCTGCGCGAGCCCCGCCTCCACGAGCTCCTCGGCGCGCACCTGACGCCTGGCGGCCAGCGTCCGCGCGAGCGTGTCCCAGCCGCCCGGCGCGTAGCCGAGCTGCGCCGTGGCGATCGTCGGATCCGTGAAGCCACGCCCGCGGAGGTAGTCGAGGGCGGGCTGGCCGGTCTTCGAGCCCGTGAGCACGGCGTGATAGAACGCGATCGCGCTCTCGGTGACGTCGCGGAGCCGGGCCTTCCGTGCGTCCTCGCGCGTCGTGCGCTCGTCGAGCTCCACGCCGGCCTTCGCGGCGAGGACCTTCAGCGCCTCGGGGAAGCCGAGGCCGTCGCGCTTCATCACGAAGCTGAAGATGTCCCCACCCTCGCCGCATCCGAAGCACTTCCACGAGTCGCGAGCGGGCGTCACCGTGAAGGACGGCGTCTTCTCGCCGTGGAACGGGCAGAGGCCCTTGTAGGTGGAGCCGGCCTTCTTCAGCTGGACGGTCTCGCCGACGACGTCGACGACGCTCAGCTTGCTCTTCACCTCGGCTGCCACGCCGACCGCCAAGCCGCCTCCTCGCCGCGCCTGCTGACTCTCGCGCTGCGCCGGACACACGTGTGGGCTTGTCAAGTCTTGACAAGCCGCTCCGGGCGATCATACACCCCGCTTGTCAATACTGGCGGAGGGTATTGACAGGTTCGGCACCGGGTCGCGCGGGCCGACGCGAGTGGCGCCCGGTATCGTCCGGGCATGGCCTCACGACGCCGCGGCTTCATCCTCCATCACACGCGGTTGCGCGCGGTCCCCGGCGTGGATGGCATCCGGCTCCAGCTCGCGGACGAGGTCCTCCCCCTGTGGCACGCCGTGCAGGTCGAGACCGACGATCCGGACGCACCGCTCCCCTACTGGGCGTTCGCGTGGGCCGGTGGTCTCGCCCTCGCCCGGTTCATCGCCGACCATCCCGAGACGGTCGCGGGCCGCCGGGTGTTCGAGCTCGCGACGGGCTCGGGGCTCGTGTCGATCGCGGCACTCCGCGCCGGCGCCGCCGGCGCGGCGGCGACCGACATCGATCCGTTCTCGGTCGAGGCCGCCGGACTGAACGCCCGCGCAAACGGCGTTCGGTTCGACGTGGCGGCCCGGGACGTCCTGGACGAACCGCCGCCGTCGGACGTCGACATCGTCGTCGCCGGCGACACGTGGTACGAGGCTGCGCTAGCCGAGCGCGTGCTGGCGTGGCTGGCCCGCGCAAGCGGCGCGGGCCTCGACGTCCTCATCGGCGATCCGGGCCGGCGCTACCTCCCACGCGAGCGCCTCGTCGAGGTGGCGGCCTACGACGTCCGGACGACGACGGAGCTCGAGGACCTCGAGCTGAAGCGCGGCCACGTCTTCCGTCTCCCGGGATGACCGCTACGCTGTCTCCGATGCCCGCCACTCGCTTCCCCATCCGCGTCGGCGCCCGGTCGCGGCTCTTCCTGCGGATCGTCTTCGGCGTCCACGCCGACGATGCGTGGATCGAGCTCGGCGAGCGTCCCGAGGATCCGCTCCGGGTGAAGTTCGGCTGGTGGCCGTTCGAAACGACGATGGGGAACGCGATCCACTGGCAGATCGAGGGACCCTGGCGGTGGATCACCGCGATCGGCTACCGGATGAGCATCCGCCATCGCGACCTGACCTTCGGCGGCAGCCCGCACGGCGGCGTCCGGATCGACTTCCGGACGCCGGTGAAGTGGCTCCTCTTCCGGATCCCCGCGATCTACGTCCCCGCCGACGATCTCGACGGGCTCGCGGCCGAGCTCGCCCGGCGCGGTCTTCCCGGGGCCGACGTCCGCCGGCGTCGAACGGCCTAGACGGCGTTCGCGTCCGGCCTCGCGCCCCCGTTCACGGGGTGATGCTCACGAACCCGGACGCGACCGACCGTCCGGTCGAGCCGAAGAACTCGATCTGCCACGTGCCCGCCCCGAGGTGAAGCGGCGTGAGGTCGAACGCGAACAGATCCGCGTTGTCCGGGTTGTTCGACGCGCTGACCGGCGAGGGCCCGAGGACCGTCGCGCCGGAGCTCACCTTGACCGTCACCTGTGATGCGGGTCGCGGCGTGAACGCCTTGCCCACGGCGACGAGGGTCGACCCGACCTTGGCGGTTGTCGTCTTGCCCGTCACCGCGAGGGACGTCGGATCGAACGACGAGCCGAAGATGACGATGGCGCCGCCCGGGAGCTCACCGCCTCCTCCGCCGCCGCCTCCGCCGCCTCCGCCGCCGTCCCCACCGGATCCGCCACATCCCGCAACGAGCGCCACCACGACGAGCAGCGCGCCAAGGATCCGCCGCATCTCAGTCTCCCTGCAGTGACCGATGGGCGACAGTATCCACGCGCCGCAACATCGTGTGCGGCCCGCCCGGTCCGGCCGGCCGGCCCGGCCCGCCCGGTCCGGACGGCCCGCCGGTGCGGGCCCACTGGGCGCGGGACGTCAACCCGGCGGGCGGCGACGCGCCGTGCTCGTTCGATAGCGGCCGTAGACCGCCGGCTCATGCGGCGCCACAAATGCCGACAATCGCTCGGCCTCGCGCTCGAGGGCGCGCCGGTCGCGCACGCGAAGCGTCCCGAACGGCTCCAACTCGATCCGGGTCCGGCCGCCCGGTTCGGCGACGGCCCACCACAGACCGGCGACGCGTCCGTCCACCAGGAACGTGGGGAGGGTGTCGCCGTTCTTCGCGACGACGATCGCGCGGGCTTCATCGGAGATCACCCGTGACCGATCGGCGAACGCCAACAGGACGCTGTCCCACATCGCGAGCAGCCGGGGCGGGACCGGGAGCGACCCGTCCGGCCGGGGCGCCGCGGCAAGATCGACCAGGGAGCGGCCGGTCTCGGTCCGGCCGCGCCAGAGGCGGCCGTCCCGCTCGAGCCGCTCGATGGCGGGCCGCAGCGTCGCCACCGGCAGACCCGACCACGACGCCGCATCGGCGAGGGACGCCGGGCCGAACGCCGCGAGGTATCGCTCCACGAGATGGTCGACCGCCGCGGCATGGCCGGCGAAGGGGGCACCCGGCAGCCAGGCGGCCGCCGCGGAGAGCGTCGGACGACGTCCGTACGACCAGGTCGCCGTCGTCGGCACGTGGATGAAGTCGTGCCGGAGCCGGACCCACCACCACGCCTCTTCGAGATCGACGCCGAGCATCCGGGCCTCCCGCTCGACGTGCGCCCGGAGCTCCGTGTTGGACCGCGGAGTCGCCGCGTGCTCGAGGGCCGAGCGTCCCAGCCGGCGAACGATCGCGTCGTCGATCGTCGCACCGCGCCGGCGCAGCCCGTGATGCATCGGTCGGAGCGCCGGCAGGAGCCGGAGGTAGTCGGCGGCGCTCACGAGGTGGAGGGTCGTGCGCATCAGCGTCGCCTTGACGGCCTCGCGTCGCGCGATCGCGCCATCGAGGTCCTCGACCGCGAACCCGTCCAGGCGGGCATGGAGCGCGACATACGGCGAGGCCGGCTCCTGCGCCTGGAGACCGCCGACGGCCTCGATCGCCTCCACGACCTCGGACGGCCGGCGGTCGATGAGCCGCTGTCGGACGAGCGTAGCGCGATTGAGCGCCGCGGGCCCGAGAACCGATGCCCCCGTGCTGAGCGATTCCACGAACGGAGTGTGCCGGAGCGGCGGACGAGCAATCGGCGCGAGTGCCTGACGCCCGACTCGACAAGTCAAGTATTGTTTTCTGCAGCCCGGGCGGCGCCTCAGCCCGGACCGACCAGCGGAGGCTTGGACGCTGTTGGCACGAAGCGATCGACGCGCCACCCCGACGAGCCGCCCGCGGCAGACCGCGGCGATCGCGGCCGATCCCGCCGAACGGTCGCGCCGGCAGGCGTCCGGTGACGCCGATGCCGACCAGAATCGCGACCCGGAGCTCGGTGTCCACGAGGATCTGCTCGTCGTCCTTCGCGGGATCGGCGCGTCAATGTTCCTGACGGATCGCCGGCTGATCGTCGCCCGCGATGGGGTCGAGCGCCGTCCGCGGAGCGGCCTCCAGTCCTACGACCTCGATGGGATCCGCCACATCCGGATCGAGCTCGGGAGCGCTCCGTCCGGCCGCGTCGCCGTCTGGACGACGGGCGCCGACCAGGAGACGCTGAGCATGTTCTTCGACGCGCGCTCGCTCGAGCGGGCCCATGAGCTCATCGACGTCGCCCGCCCGCTGATCGCACGGTCACGGCGCGGGCGAGCGGGTTCCGGACCGGCCTGACCCCCGATCGGGCCGGTCCGGCCCCACATCCCGCCGGCGGCACGACCGCCGATCGTCGTGACCCCGCCACGATCGTCCACGCGCCAGGGCTCGGACGCTTGTGCAGTCGTCTGGGGTGCGGCGGCCAGTCCTCGGCGACTGGCCTTGAGGATCACGACGATCGGAGCAGCCGGCCGGTCGGCGGGTTGTCTGGGGCGGAGGTCAGCGCGGGAAGGGCGGGTTGTTGCCGTCTGCGAGCGCCGTAGCGACGCTGACGAGAACGGTCGCGGCGGCAAGGATGGCCGACATGAACAGGACGCGGGCTCGGTGGAAACGCACGGGTGTGCTCCTTTCCGCCCGAGCCCGTGGCGCGCGGAAGGACTCCGATGGTACGGGGTTCTCTCGATCTTGTCTAAGTATTTATTGACAGACCTGGGCGATCGATCCCGCCGTTGTCGCCCGCGCCAGTCCGCTCGAGGGTCAATCGCGGGTTGAACGACCGTGTAGCATCGCACCATGGCGACGACCCCGGTGAGAACCCGCAACCGGCCGAGCCTGGCGAAGGACGATCTCGACCTCGCCCGGCAGATCGGCGGACGGATCAAGGCGGCCCGCCTGCGTGCGTCGCTGACCCAGCGTCAGCTCGCCGAGCCACGCTACACGAAGGCGTACATCAGCGCCCTCGAGAACGGGCTGATCAAACCGTCGATGGCGGCACTGCGCTTCCTGGCCCGGCGGCTCGGGACGGAGCCGAGTGCCTTCCTGGCCGACGAAGACACCGCGTGGCAGCGTCTCGACGCCGAGCTCCGGCTCGCGGCGGGCGACTGGCAGGCCGCGGCCGATCGCTACCAGGCGATCCTCGACGCGGGCGCCACCGGGCTGAACCGCGGCCTGGGGCTGGTCGGCCTCGCCGAGGCGTCGTATCGAATGGGCCGTGCTCGCGATGCGATCGCGGCGGCGGCCGAGGCGATCGAGCTTCTCGCAGTCGCCCACCGGCCCGCCGAACGACGCCGGGCGATGTACTGGCTCGCGGCCGGGCATCACGCGATGGACGATTCCGCCCGGGCACGGATCCTGATGGAGCAGCTCCTCGCCGAGAGCTCCGTCGACGCGACCGATCCGGATCTCCGCGTCCGGATCCTGATCGCGTTGGCCGCGATCGAGTCGAGCGCGAGCCAGCCGAGCAAGGCGATCTCGCTCCTCGAAGAGGCTCGCGCGATCGGCGCCGACCTGGACGACCGGCGCCGAGCCACGCTGCTCCACTCGCTCGCCCAGTCCTACCGGATCTCGGGCGACCTCGAGGCCGCCATCCGCGCTGCGGTGGAGAGCCTCGCGCTCTTCCGCGCCGTCGACGCACGGACAGAGTCGGCGACGATCGAGAACGAGCTCGCGATGATCTATCTCGGGCTCGGCAACCTCCAGGCCGCCGACGAGCACGCCCGTCAGGCGCGGATGTCCATGGAGCGCTGGGACGACGAGTTCGAGCTCGCGAACCTCACCGACACCGAAGCCCGGATCGCCCTCGCCCGCGGCGATCTCGAGACCGCGAACCAGCTCGCGACCGAATCGGTCGGGATGGCCGAGCGCCTCGGCAATGCGAAGGCGACCGTCGATGCGCTCCTGACCGTCGCCCGGGTCGCCCGCCAGCGCGGCGACGCCGCCGCCGCAGTCGCGACGTTGGAGCGTGCCGCGGACGCGGCGGCCGGCGGGCCGAATGCCCGGCTCCGGATCGTCCTCAGCGAATGGAGCGACGTCCTGGCCGAGCTCGGCGACCACGCGAAGGCCTACGAGCTCTCGAAGCGAGCGCTCGCCCTGGGCTGAGGCGCCGGGCCGAGGCTCATCCCCGGCCCGTGCGCGAGCCTCCCCGGCCGGTCAGCCGTAGAAGTCGGTGACGAGCCGCGTCCGCGTGCCGTAGCGCCAGACGCCGATGCCGATCCAGTGGTAGTTCGCGTTCTTGATGTTCCGCCAGTGGCCGCCGTTCGTGGACTTCTCGGACTGGAAGTACAGGTGCGAAGCGAGGACGGCCGCTTTCGCCGTCGAGTAGCCGTCGCGGCAGCCGATGTTCTCGCCCCACGTCCAGCGGGTGTATCCGGCCCGGCGCAGGCGGTAGCCCGGGTCGCCGTCCGCCGTGTGGGTGCAGAGCGCCTTGACCGCGAGCAGCTTCGCGTACGGCCGGCTGACCTTGTCGGAGATCCCCCAGTTGAAGGTCAGCGGAGATCGGTAGGCGCTGTAGTGGCCGCTGCCATACCCGCGGCACGTGCCGTCGGAGAGGACCCAGCCACCGGTCCGCGTGCAGTTCACGAGGCCCAGGTAGTACTTCTCGACCGAGAGGTAGGGCCGGTCGATCGTCGTCGTCGTGAGCTGGACGGTGCCATCGGGGCCGGACGCGACCGGCGTCGTCGCGGCGGAAACGGACGGTGCCGCGATCGCGGCGGCGATCGTCATCCCGGCGATGCTGAGTGCCGCGCGGGTCAGGCGCCGGCGGGCCGCCGAGCCCGCGGCGGTGTGGGTGGACGCCCGCTGGGCGCCGCTTGCGGAACGGAGCAATGCTCTTGCCTCCTGTCTGCCAGACGTCACGGCGAGGACGCGACGACGGTGTCGACGCACGGCAGGGGACAGACGCGTGGGACACGGGCTCTGACGGAGTGACGGAGCCGCGGGGAACGGCCTGGGGGCCGCGTCTGGGGGCGCGAGGGCGTCTGCCGGTGGCGGCGTCTGGGGGTTGGCCTTCCGAATTCGTGAAGAACCTCGCGGGAAGAGTATCGCGCACATTGCAGCGTCCGACATCCCCCGGATCGACTAGGCGCTCACTGGCCCGCGGGTCCTCCCGCCCCCGCAGGTCCCGACGGGGGCTCCGCGACGTCTCCGCACCGTCTTCACATCTGCTCCACATCGCCGCTCGAGGATCAACGGCAGCGAGATCAATCGCAGCAGATGGAGACACCACGGACATGAACGGACGAACGATCGCCGCGATCCTCCTCACCTTCGTCGTGATCGTCGGGGCGATCGGCCTCGGCGTCACGGCGTACAACGCCGGCGTGACCGCCGGTCTCGCCCAGACCGGCCAGGTCGTCGTGACGAACGGCGGCTACGTCGCCCCGGGCGCCGCCTACGTCGGCTATGGCTGGGGCTTCGGATGGGGCCACGGCTTCGGCTTCTTCGGCTTCCTCGGCGGGCTCCTGTTCCTCTTCCTGATCATCGGCCTAGTCCGCGCCGCGTTCGGCGGACCGCGGCGAGGCTGGGGACCGGGCTACGGCCACCGCCACGGGTGGGGACCCGGCGGCTGGGAGGATCGGGCCCGCGAGGCACACGACGCCTGGCACCGCGAGCATCCCGAGAGCCCCGACCGGCCCGATCGACCGTCGGTGAGCTGACGGCCCGCGCTTCGAGCGCGCTCCCCGTTCCCAGCGGCGCCGGGCCCGACCAGGACCCGGCGCCGCGCCGCGTCGGGGCGCGGCGCCGCCTTCCACCCCTAGGATGGCCTCGATGAAGACGATCCTCGTCGTCGACGACGAGCGCAAGATCGCCGATCTCGCCCGCGACTATCTGGAGCACGCCGGGTTCGCCGTCCGGATCGCCGGCGACGGTGAAGCCGCGCTCGCGTCGATCCGGCGCGACCGGCCCGATCTCGTCGTGCTCGACCTCGGCCTGCCGGGCATCGACGGTCTCGATGTGACGCGCACGATCCGCCGCGACTCGTCGCTGCCGGTCATCATGCTCACCGCCCGGGACGACGAGCTCGACAAGCTCCTCGGACTGGAGCTCGGTGCCGATGACTACCTGACGAAGCCGTTCAGCCCGCGGGAGCTGGTCGCCCGGGTCCGGGCGGTGCTCCGGCGGGCAGATGGCAGCACCCCGGGTGGCGACGAGATCGTCCGATCCGGTGAGCTGACGCTCGACGTCGCCCGGATGCGGGCCGATCTCGCCGGGCGATCCATCGACCTCACGCCGACCGAGTTCACGCTGCTCGTGACGCTCGCCCGACAGGCCGGCCGGATCTTCACCCGCTCGCAGCTGCTCGACGCCGTGCACGGCGTCGCCTTCGAGTCATACGAACGGGCGATCGACACGCACATCAAGAACATCCGCCGCAAGCTCGAGCCGGACCCGCGCCGGCCGACACATCTCCTGACCGTCTACGGCGTCGGCTACCGCTACGCGGACGAACCGGGTTGAACGACGCCTCGGCCCCGGACCCACAGCGTCGGGCCGACCGCGGCCGGCGCCAAGCGTGGAACGGCTCCCGGCCCGGGCCGCGCCACGGCTGGGGGCCGCCTGGTGAGCGGCCCGAGTGGTGGCCGGCGGACGAGCGCTGGCCTCCACGACGGTGGCGCCGCCGACGTAGCGGGTTCGGCTGCCTGTTCGGGTTCCTGTTCGTCGCCGGCGTCCTCGGCCTGTTCGCGTTCGCGTCTGCGTTCATGGGCCGAGTCGTCGAAGCGCCCGGGCCGATCGGCGTCCTCGTTCGCGTCGCCACGGTCGTGGTCGCCGTCATGCTCGTCACGGCGCTCATCCGCGGCGCGCGGACCCTGCGTGGCTCGGGGACGACGCTCGACGCGCTCGTCGACCAGGCCGCCCGCGTGGAGGCCGGCGATTACACGGCGCGGGTCGAGCCGGCAGTTCGGACGCCGGGCTCGGTGCGACAGCTGGCCCGCGGCTTCAACACGATGGCGGCCCGGCTCGAGGCCGACCAGGCGCAGCGACGCTCGCTCCTCGCCGACGTGACGCACGAGCTCCGGACGCCGCTCGCGGTCATCCAGGGCAGCGTCGAGGCGATCCTCGACGGCGTGCATCCGGCCGACCCGCCGCATCTCGCCGCGATCCTCGAGGAGACGCACGTGCTCGAGCGGCTCATCGAGGACCTCCGGACGCTCGCGCTCTCCGAGTCCGGCGGCCTGTCGCTCCATCGAGAGCCGACCGATCTGGCGATCCTCGTCGGCGAGGTCGCGACGTCGTTCGCGGCGCCCGCGTCCGGCGCCGGCGTCACCCTCGACGCGCGCGTCGACGACGACGTGCAGCTCCTCGACATCGATCCGGTCCGGATCCGCGAGGTCATCGGGAACCTCGTCGCGAACGCCCTTCGCCACACGCCGGCCGGCGGCACGGTCACGGTCTCCGCCCGGAGGACCGGCTCGGCCGAGGACGCGGTCGAGGTCCTCGTCCGCGACACGGGCTCGGGGATCCCGGCCGACCTCCTTCCCCACGTGTTCGACCGGTTCACGCGCGGCGCCGGCTCCCCGGGGAGCGGCCTCGGGTTGTCAATCGCCCGCGGCCTCGTGGAGCTCCACGGCGGGACGATCGAGGCGAGCTCGCCGCCGGGTTCGGGAGCGGAGATCCGCATCCTCCTGCCGATCGGTTCGCCGGCGTCCTGAGCGCGAGCGCTGGGCCGAACGTACCAGCCGCCGCAGGGATCGCCGTCGGGTTGCCTCGGTGCACCAGTCCGCGTCACCCTTGTCGCATGTTCGGACGATTGCGCGCCCCTCGCCGCTCGATGGCCCTCGGGATCCTCGCGGCGGCGGCCGCGATGGCGACCTCGGCGGCTCCGGCGCATGCCGAGAACTTCCCCGCCAAGGACTCGCGCTACCACACGTACGCCGAGATGGTCGCGGAGATCCACGACGTGGCCGCCGCCCATCCGGACATCGTGTCCGTCTTCTCGATCGGC